>CACWTQ010000009.1 GCA_902763835.1 uncultured Ruminococcus sp.
GAATACTGACGTATTTCAAGGTGTTGTAACGACACACAGGGCAAATTAGACAAGTATAAATGTTCAAGTTATTTTCTGACAGTTCCTAAGTTGATGACATTGCCTTATAGGGCCAATATCAAACCACCACTTGAAGTGGTGGTCATGACTTGCTAATCTTGTTAAGTTCAGTGAATTTAACCTTATCAAGTGTTAAATCTCCCATAGGATATTCACGTCCAAGAGCCTTGTATTTACCCTTACCGTAACTATGATAAGCAAGAAGTTCATAAGTAACATTCGGTTTATTCATTAAAAAATTAACAATACTTTTTATATCCTCCGCAGTATCATTAAAACCGGGGATAACAGGAGTTCTAACCTTTTTGGGAATATCAGGGTAGTCTAAGCAAAGCCGCTCAAAGTTGTTAAGTATAACCTTATTGCTTTTTCCCGTAAACTCTGTATGTTTTTCATCATTAACCGACTTTATATCAAACATTATTGTATCAAGATATTCAGCCGCCTCAAAAAGTACGTTATAGTCGGCATATCCGCATGTTTCTATAGCCGTAGAAATACGCCTTTTTTTAGCTTCTTTAAGAAGAGATATCAGAAAATCACCATGAGTCAGAGGTTCGCCTCCACTTACAGTCAAGCCGCCATTTCCGTGACTGAAAAACGCCGAGTCACGTTCAACAATGTCAATCAGTTGCTTGACGGTGTATTCCTGCCCCTCAACCTTGATAGCTTTTGAAGGACAGAACTTTGCACAGTCAAGACATTTCGAACATTTATCCATATCCAATTCAGCTTTATCATTGGGAAATTTAACTGCACCGTTGGGAAGAACATTTTTACAGAAACCACATTCCGATAAACCTATACAATTGTTTTCAAAATATGAAATTTCCTGTTCGTACTTTTGTGATTCCGGATTACAGCACCAACGGCAGTGCAGCGGACAGCCCTTCAAAAATATTATCGTTCGTATTCCCGGACCGTCGTGCAGGGAGTAGTGCTGTATATTAAAAACATAACTCATATAATTATACCGCTTCGTGTTCCGTACGTGAAATCAAATCGTCCTGCAAATCCTTTGTAAGTTCTGTGAAGTATGCAGAGTAACCAGCAATTCTTACAAGAAGATTCCTGTAAGCCTCGGGATTCTTTTGTGCCGCACGCATTGTTTCAGTGTTGAGAACATTGAACTGAATGTGCCACAGCTTCAAATCACGCCAAGCCTCTATAAACTGTACAAGCTTTTCCGTGCCCTTTTCGCCTTTAACACAAGCAGGACTTAACTTTACATTGATAAGTCTGCCTGCATGCTCGTTGTAGTTGAAATTCTTAGTAGCATAGTTGGAAAGAAGAACAGCAGTAGGACCGCTGATATCCGCACCCTGAGATGCACTCGAACCGTCAGACAGCGGAGTGTTTGCAAATCTGCCGTTGGGCGTTGCACTTACAACCTTGCCGAACGGAACGTGAGAGGTAAACGGAACAAGCCGCAAGTCCATATGAACGCCCAGTTCCTTGCTGTATTTTCTTGTGAAATCCTGAGCTTCCTTGTCAAGAAGTTTTCCAAGTTCGTCTGTATACGGATTATCATTTCCGTAGCTTGGCGAGTTGAGAAGAAGCTGTCTGATTGCTTCATAGCCTTGGAAGTTGTGTTCGAGAGCTTCCTTAATCTGAGCAAGTGTAAGAACCTTATCATCAAATACGGTCTTTTTAATTGCTGCAAGTGAATCAATGACCGTTGCGAATCCCATATACTCAAAGTAGCCTAAGTCAATGCCGCCCTCGATTTTAGGCTGATGTATGTCAATGTACTGCTCACGGCAAAGCTTGTGGAGTGCTGAGCCGAGGGGAGAGGCAAAATGCTCTGCACGAAGTCTTATGATTTCTCTCTGCTGAATGAAAGCGTGTTTGATGAAGTTTCTCTGCTGTTTCAGGAAAGCGTCAAGCAGCTCGTCAAAACTCTTGAATTTAGTGAATTCTCCTGTTTCAAGTCCGAGAAGTTCATCACCGTATTTAAGCATACGTCCGTTGTACACAACCATTTCAAGTGCCGCCGCAAAGTTGATGTATGCATTCGGGCTTGTGTATGTGTCACGGTTGGGCATACGGCATTCAGCACAGCCTGAAACGCTGTAATCATATGCTTCCTCAAAATTAGCACCCTTGGAAAGAAGAAGAGGGATTACGTCTTCATCGTTCAGAAGCTTCGGAAAGCCTTCGCCTGCCTTGATTGTTTCAGCAACCTCATATAAATATCTCTTAGGACTTCTTGTGTGAATTCGAGCAGCAAGGTCGGGATAGTTCAGCGGAAATTCCCGCTTTGATTTCAGGAGAATGTAAGTAAGTTCGTTAGTTGCGTCAAGACCTTCCTTCGTTTGACCGCCTATTGTAACAGCCTCCCAATGTGCATAACCCTCGTTGAATGCTCCGCCTGTGTCGGAAAGATAGAGGTCAATAAACTGTGCCATAGCAACCCACATGCATTCAAAAAGTTCCTGTACTTCGTCATCTGTGATAGTTCCGTTTTCAATATCTTTCTTGTAGAACGGATATAAATACTGATCCATTCTTCCGTTAGAAATAATAGTTCCTGTTTTTTGCTCAATACGAGAGAACATCTGCGTAAACCACTGTGACTGCATAGCCTCGTAAAATGTTCTTGGCGGATTTTCGGGAACATAGTGGCAGATTTCGGCAATCTTTTCAAGTTCAGCCTTTCTCACCGGATTAAGTTCTTTCTCCGCAAGTTTTTCGGCTAAATCAGCGTGTCTGTTTGCCCAGAGAATTATTGCATTACAGGTGATAATTACAGACTCTAAGAACGGACGTTTCTCGGTGTAATCGATAGGACTGTATTCATCAAGCTGCGAGAGTTTTTCAAGAGCCTCTTCCTTAATTCCTTTAAAACCCTTTTCGAGCACAATCTCGTAATCGTGAACCCACTGGAGAGAGGAGCGGAAAGACGCCGTTTCATTGACAATGTAGCGTGATGTCAGTTCCTTATCGTGATTGTAAGTAAGCTTAGTAGTTTCATATGTAAGAGAAGCGGCAAAATTCTCATGAAAAGTTTTGCCCACCCAGAACGGAGCAATCTCTTCAATAACTGTTTTGACATCATCATCGCTGATGTCAAACGGCGAGTTATCTCTTGTGGGGAGTTTTTCCATAGATTCCTTAAAGATGTTGCCGTCAAGTTCGGGGTACAGTATACCGTAACGTCCCGGTTTTCCGCTTCTGCCTACAAGCAGCTGATTCTCGTCAATGTAAACCGTTGCGTTCTTTGCATAATGATACAATGCCTTTGCCCACCTTAGATTAAGAGGCTGACCTACGGTTTCTTTAAACGACTGAGTAAAGTACAAGCCTCTTTCAATATCAATTTGAGGTTTTGCATTTCTGATTGTCTGCAAAATCTCATAAGCACGGTTTTTGCCTTTTTGGGCAGTATTGCTTTCGATTCCTGCATAAATACGAATTTCCTGCGGTGATAAAACTTTTACTGACATAAAAATATTCCTCCTAAATTAAATGCTGTAAGAAAACGGCAGCTCCGATTCCTTAAAGAATTCCTTGTATATCTCATCTCTTGCGGCTGTAAAAAGTTCTCCCGTTCTTACTCTGACAGTGCCCAAATTTACAGTATGTATGTCTTTAATTCTGCCCGGGCGGGGCGTCATTACGACAACTTTCTGACCGAGATAAACTGCTTCGTCAATATCGTGTGTAACTATAATCATAGTGATATTTTCTTTTTTCCATATTTTCAAAAGTTCTTCCTGTAGATTTACTTTTGTTATTGCATCAAGTGCACCGAACGGCTCGTCAAGCAAAAGAATTTTCGGCTTATTCGCAAGTGCTCTTGCTATAGCAACACGCTGAGACATACCGCCCGAAAGCTGCTTGGGATATGCATTTTCAAAATTGGAAAGACCTACAAGTGAAAGATACTCTTTAATAAGCTCATCGTTTTTCTTTTGACTGTCGGGCAGACTGAACCGAATATTTTCCTTAACGGTAAGCCACGGCAGCAGTCTGTGGTCTTGAAAGATAAAGCCCTTATCTCTTGAGGGAGCCGTAACATTTTCACCGCCTACAAGAACTTCACCGTCATATTCCGTTTCAAGTCCTCCTATAATTCTGAGCATTGTACTTTTTCCGCAGCCGCTGCCGCCTATTATCGACACGAAGCTGCCCTCTTTTATTTCTAGATTAATATCATCAAGAGCCTTTACGTTTTTTTCTTTATCTGTAAAGTTTTTGGTAAGGTGCTTGATTTCAACTATATTTCCCATTATCAATCTCCCTTAATTCCATTTTATTAATTTTTTGCGAAGCCACCTGAGTAAATCGTCCATAAGCTTTCCAAATATTCCGACAAGAAGCATACCCAGAATTACAATATCGGGACGGGAAAGACTTCTGCCGTTTGACAGCATATATCCGACACCCTTTGTTGCACCAATCATTTCGGCGGCAACAACAGATACCCAAGCGTTACCTACACCGAGTCTTACACCCGTCATAATTGAGGGAAGTGCTCCTGGGATAATTATTTTTTTTATTAGCTGTGATTTTGGTGCTTCGTATACTTTCGCAAGTTCGAAGTATTTTTTATCTATATTTCTTACTCCGTCAACCGTATTCAGAAAAATCGGAAATACAGCACCTATAAATATGATAAAAATTTTAGAATCCTGTCCTATACCAAACCATAAAATAGCAAGCGGAATCCAAGCTATAGGAGGAATAGGCTTTAAAATTTGAATTATGAGGTCGGTAAATGTGTCGAACTTTGGAAAAACAGTCACACATATTCCCACAGTGAATGCAACAAAAAATGCAAGGAAAAATCCTTCGAGAACAAGCAGAACACTTACTCCGATGTTGGTAAAAAGCTGACCGTTTTGAATATACTCAACTGTTGTTTTCAAAATTTTTTCGGGTGCAGGCAGTGCATACGGTTTAAGTTTTCCGGCAAAGCTGTAGCCCTCCCAGACAGCCAGTATTATTACAGGCAGAGCAAAGTATAAAAGCCAGTAACCAAACCCCTTTTTTTTCTTTTTTTCCATATTATGCTCCTTTGTAAAAAGGGCATAAATCAAAGATGAATTATGCCCCTTTGTTTATATACATCCGTCTATTGCAAATAGCCCATATATTTCGGTTGTCGGTCATTCTTGACTTACGACGGCAAACCTTCGGGCTTCTTCCAAGGCTTCCGAAATTCTATACTCAAAATTTAAAAGAATTAGCATTTTAAAATTTGGTCAAGCTTTTCAAAGCTTGCGGGCGACGGAACACTCCAAGAAGCCGAGCCGTAGGCGACAGCTGATTGGCAGGTGTTCCTAGTGGTCTTGCACCATTCAGGGGCAGAGCCCTGCTCGCTGACAAAAGCAGCATGCAAAGAAAAGCAAACTACCCTCAGCGAAATTAAATAAATTTATTTTAAGCAACCCTTAAACTGTAACGTTCATCAATTAGGGAGTATATCTTTGATTTTTCCGATAACAAATCCAAAAGTTTTAAAAATAGCACCCCTAAACATTAGCCGTATTAGGGTGTGTTAAAATTTAAGTTTTTTCGATGGTTAAGCCATTTTTATCGACTTTACTACGTTACAGCTTAAAATAATATCTTTCGTTTTAAACTAAAACAGGCAACAGCGTAGCGAATTGCTAGTCTAAGAAAGAAAAGTGCTAAATCTTAACGCTTTCGAGTATAACTCGAAAGCCTTTGTACACTTTTCAGAAACGGAAAGTATAAATTATTTATTTTAGTACTATAAATGAGCAAAAAATATAAATTGCACAAAAATCCATTTTATGCCCCCTCCGTCAACCTTGAGGCTGACACCTCCCCTTTTAAGGGCAATGTCATCAACTTAAGAAAAAACGGATTAAGCATAATATTGTCTTTGATACTTTTTTATCCGCTAAAATTCAGTCATTTAGAATAACGATATTAGTGTATATTACACTAAGTTGATGACATTGCCTGAAGGGGGAGATGTCCGCAGGACAGAGGGGGTAATAAAAAACGCTTTGTTAATTATAACGAAGTATTTTAAATTTGCTCAATTATAGTTTAGTCTAAGCTGTCAAGATATTCCGTATTGATAAAGCTTGAAATATCAACGTCCTCTGTAATAATTCCTGCTTCAAGAGAGAAATCCTTAACTGCGGTGATTTCTGCAATATCATCATCTGTAAGTTCGGTGGAATATGTAAAGTTGTTGATAATTTTTCTCATCAAATCCTTGTCAACGCCAAAATCTTCGGCTACAGCTTCAGCGGCTGCATCAGGGTCGGACTGTAAAAGTTCGTTGCCTCTGTTGAGGGCACGAATCCAAGCCTTTACAACCTCGGGATTCTCGTCTGCGTAATCGGATAGAATATAAGTAATCATATTACCTCTTTTAACGCCTGTGCCGTCTGCAAGAACCTTTGCCGTACCGTCGCTTGTAAGCTGAGAAATATACTGTTCCCAGATAACTATAGCGTCAACCTCACCCGAAGCAAGTGCTGCCGGCTGGTCACCTGCGGCTAAGTTTACAGATTCAACGTCATCAAGGCTAAGACCTTCGTTGTCAAGAAGAACCGCAAGCAAATGCTGTGCGTAAGAACCTGTTGCATATGCCACCTTTTTGCCTTTTAAATCGGCAACGCTTGTTATGTCGGAGTCGGGCTTAATGAGAACTGCAAGACCTTTCTCACCATAAGCCACGTTGGAAATAATTTCAATAGGCTGACCCGAAGATTTAGCGATTATTGCAGGAAGATCCGCCATAAAACCCAAATCAGCTTCGCCGGCTGCAACAGCTTCGTTTACAAGCGGACCTGACTTGAATTCCTGCCAAGTGTAGGCTGCACCTATCTTATCGAATTCCTCCTGCAGATAGCCCTCCTCATAAGCTACATAAATAGGTGTGTAAAGGGGATAGGGCTGAGCCGCAATTCTCAATTCCGCACCCGAGCTGCTGCCTGTGCTTTCATCGGAAGTTGCCGCAGTGTCATTGTTTGCTGCCGATGCGGTTGTTGTACTTGTTTTATTTCTGCTCTCCGAGTTTGTAGCGGCTGTTTCGCCGCAGCCTGCCAGTGCAAGAACCGATAAGCTTGCTGCCAGAGCGAGTGATAAAATCCTTTTCAAATTCATAAATTATCTTTCCTTTCTTTAAAGACCTTATTGCATATCGAAATAATATGAAATAGTTCCTTTTTATTATATTTAATTGCAGGAAAAATGTAAATACGAATAATTTCTAATTTTTTTCTTATATTGATTGGTTGCAATATAAATGAAATATGCTACAATATATGAATGGGTAACGTAGGTCGTATTCTTTATTTAGATTATCGATACTAAAATATGAGGAGGAATATTATTATGAATTGGAATTATACTCAGCCTGTTGAAATTATTTTCGGCAACGGAAGTTTATCAAAGCTGTCAGGTTTGCTGAATAATTTTACAAAACCTATAATAGTCAGCGAAGAATATTTTCTTAAAAACGGACTTGTTGATAAAATATTGTCGGTAATAAATGCAGACGTATTTACAGAGGTATCTCCGAATCCCTATGTTACCGAAGTTAATAAATGCAGCCGTCAAATCCGCAAAAACGGTAATGATGTAATTATAGCGGTAGGCGGAGGAAGTGTTATCGATTTATCAAAATCTGCGTCTGTAACAGTGGAAGACATCAGAGAGTATCACGACACAGGCAAAGCTGTTCCCGATAAGCATATACCTATAATAGCTGTTCCGACCACATCGGGTACGGGCAGCGAGGTTACAAGTGCTTCTGTTCTCACGGAAAAGGCAATAGGCAAGAAAGCACCAATAGTTTCAGGAAGTTTCTTTCCTAAAATTGCTCTTGTTGACCCCGAACTTACAGTTTCCATGCCGCCAAAGGTTACGGCTTCTACGGGAATAGATGTTCTGTGTCATGCGGTTGAGGGTTATTGGAGTAAAGGTCATCAGCCGATTTGCGATGTTTTAGCCGTACATTCGGCAAAGCTTGTGTTTGAGTATTTGCCAAAGGCTTATGATAATCCGAACGATATAGAAGCACGTGAGAAAATGTCGGAAGCATCTTTGATTGGTGGACTTGCGTTTTCACTTCCGAAAACGACGGCCTCGCATGCATGTTCGTTTCCTATTACAAGCATTTACAATGTTCCGCACGGTGAAGCCTGCGGCTTAACACTGGACTTTTTTGCACGTGTGAATGCCAAAGACAACCGCACGGTGCAGCTTGCAAAGGAACTTGGCTTTGATACAGTAGAAAGCTTTGCAGACGCAATTTTTGAACTAAAGAAAAAAGTAGGGCTTAGAACTGATCTGTCGGAGTTCAAGCTTACAGATGAAAATATCAATGAGCTTGTAAAGAAAAGTCATCACCCGAATTTGCTGAATAATCCTGTTGAGATTACAGACGAAATTCTTTATGAGCTTTATAATAACGAACTATCATAAAATAACTTGCACATTTATGCTCGCTTAAATTGCACAATTTATTTCGCAGCAGTTCTTAAATTAAGGAACTGTCAGAAAATAACTTGAACATTTATACTTGTCTAATTTGCCCTGTGTGTCGTTACAACACCTTGAAATACGTCAGTATTCCTGCGGTGGTGTTGTGCCTAACACAGAACAAATTATCCTGCGTCTAAATTGTTCAACTTATTTCCCAACAGTTCCTAAGATGATACAGAAAGGAAAAATCATTATGTCAGATATTACTAGAGAACAGGTACTGGAGTACGATCAAAAATATAATCAGCACCCGTGGCTTACGGGTACGGTGAATGCTATTCCCGTTGAGAAAGCAGACGGAGTTTATTTTTGGGATTATAACGGCAAGCGTTACTATGATATGTCATCGCAGCTTGCAAACGTCAATCTCGGCTACGGTAATAAGGAAATTATTGAGGCTGTAAAAAAGCAGGTTGAAATTCTTCCGTATATTGCCCCTGCGTACGCTTCCGGTCCTCGTGCGGAACTTGCAAAAAAACTTATTGAGATTGCACCTGACAATATGGGAAAGGTGTTTTTCAGCTGCGGCGGTTCGGACGCAAACGAAGCTGCAATTTATGCCGCAAGAACTTTCACAGGAAAGAGCAAGATACTTTCAAGATACAGAAGCTATCACGGGTCAACACTCGGTTCGGGAAACCTTTCCGGCGACCCGAGAAGATTTGCTCTTGAAACTCCTGCGGCAACGGGATTTTTGAAATTCTTTGACCCGTATGTTTACCGTTCAAATATCAAATTTAAAAATGACGCAGAGGCTTCCGCTTACTACCTCGGCTTGATTGAGGAACAGATTCAGTATGAGGGTTCCGATAATATCGCCGCAATTGAAGTTGAGTCAATAACAGGTGCAAACGGCGTTATTATTCCTCCCGACGGCTACTTGCAGGGATTAAGAGCATTGTGCGACAAGTACGGAATTTTGCTTATCTGCGACGAGGTTATGGCAGGCTTCGGAAGAACAGGCACGATGTTTGGATTTGAGCATTGGGGCATTAAGCCTGATATTATTTCCTTTGCAAAGGGTGTTACCTGCGGCTACGTTCAGCTTGGAGGTATAATTATGAGCAAGGAAATTTCAAAGTATTTTGAGGATAAAACTTTCCTCTACGGACTTACCTACAGCGGACATTCGCTTGCTTGTGCGGCAGGTTTGGCAGCAGTAAACTACTACAAGGAGCATCATATTCTTGAACATGTAAATGAAGTGGGCAAGGTGTTCGGTGAACTTCTTGAAGATATAAAGGCTCGTCATAAATCTGTCGGAGATGTTCGTTATATCGGTTTGTTCGGTGCTGTTGAACTTATGAAAGACAGAGAGAAAAAGATTCCTCTTGTGCCTTACGGCTATGACGAAAACAAGATTATGGCGAAAATTCAGGGATTGCTTAAAGAGAGAGGATTTGCGGCATTCGGACGTGAGAATAATATCAACATTACTCCGCCGCTTATTATCACCGAGGAACAACTTCGTGATGCTTTTGTAATTCTTGATGAGGTTCTCACAATTGTTGATAACGAGTTTATTTAATTATATCAAATAAAAACCACTATCCACAACTTAAGGCTAACCCTATTTTAAGTTTCGCACAAACCTTTAAAAGGCTTGCGGATTCCATAAGGCAGAGCTCTTGGTCGCTCGTTGCAAGAGGTGAATTCCAAAACAGTCCGGTGGTGGAATGTTTTGGAAGAGGGCGACGGCATAGCCTCGTGCCTGTGGTAGACGGCTTTGGCAGAAAGCGTCCTTTAGGAACTGTCAGAAAATAAGTTGAACATTTATACTTGTCTAATTTGCCCTGTGTGTCGTTACAACACCTTGAAATACGTCAGTATTCCTGCGGTGTTGTCAGTATTCCTGCGGTGTTGTGCCTAACACAGAACAAATTATCCTGCGTCTAAATTGTTCAATTTATTTCCCAACAGTTCCTTATTTATAGCAAATAAATCATTTGGTTTCCGAAAAATTTCGCAGATAGATAAAAAATAACTAAGAAAAAATCAAATCAAGTGGAAAAGAATTAAAATTTATTCCTCTTAACAAACATTTAAAAAAACATTCATAAGTGCTATAATACGTACATAGAAATTTTGATGTTGCCGGCAAATTCTATTGGTTGGTGTGGCTTTGAGTTTTTCTAATTTATGGTTAGACTGACAAAAGTACCTTCTCAAAATTGCGTGTAGCAAAATGAACAATAACAGACTTAAAAAGTATCCGGAAAATCCTAGTTCTCTTTTGAAATTGAATAAAAATCCGACAATTCATTGTGCATGATGACGAACGGCTTTTTGAATTTGGACTTTTGTCGGTCAATTTTGTCGGTCAAACCATTTATACAAAAAAATATATAATTTTGAAATCGAAGTTGAAGTTTTTAAATTTTTAAAGAAAGGAGATTTTTCTCTATGGAAAAGAAAAAATGGAGTATTGAAAGAACTCTGACCATTATAACCGTCGCAGCGATATTTGCTCTTTGGTTCGGTGTTACAACATTTGGCTCTGTATCCGAAACTATTGTACCTTCTCCCAAAAGCGTTATCGAAAGCTTTATAACAGCCGCAAAGGACGGTTATAAAGGACACACTCTTTTACAGCACCTCGGAACAAGTTTACGCAGACTTGTTATAGCTTATTTGCTTGTAGTAGTAACGGCTGTGCCGCTAGGCTTGCTCAGCGGATACAATTCAAAAATCAGGGCGATTCTCGAACCTATTGTTGAATTTTATCGTCCGCTTCCACCGCTTGCTTACTATACAATCCTTGTGCTGTGGATGGGTATCGACGAAAGCTCAAAGCTTGCACTTCTCTATCTCGCAGGTTTTGCCCCCGTTTACATCTCTTGCGTTGCAGGTGTAATAAGAATTAAGGAGGATTACATAAACGGTGCGAAAACGCTTGGTGCAAATAACCGACAGATTTTCTTCTTGGTTATTTTCCCGGCAGCACTCTCGGATGTTTTCACAGGTCTTCGTACGGCACTCGGTGTAGAGTATACAACTCTTGTTTCCGCAGAAATGGTTGCTGCTACAGCCGGTATGGGTTGGCTCGTACTCGATGCAAGTAATTACCTGAGAAGTGATATCGTTTTTATGGGCGTTATTATCATGGGTATTACGGGTATCTTGCTCGACAGAATTATCAGATTCATTGAAGTAAAGGTAATTCATTGGAAAGGCAGAACTTAATCGCAGGCAAATATTAATGCGGCAGATCTTCGATTTGATATTGATAATTGAGCAAAAATCAAAACATATGCAAAGTGGACAGTGGTTAGTGTTCAGTTATTACGATTGAATAAGAATAAAATATTAATATTTCAAATATAGCTAATATAAATTATAATATACGAAAATATACGAAAATTGGCTTTTTAAAAGTTATGATTTATGGAGGAGAATTTATGAAAAAGCTTAACATAAAAAAAGCAGTTGCTTTAGTATCTGTTTTGGCTCTTGTTGCGGTCAGCCTTACAGCCTGCAGAGGGTCTTCGTCAGCATCAGGCAGCAGCGGTGAAGCAGTGAACACAACAGACGCTTCTTCCGCAAGCAAAGCAACTAAGATTAATATCGGTACGCTCGACCTTGTAAATGGTGATTTGATTGCTCAGTACGAAAAGTGGTACGAGAACGAACTCGGCGTTGAGGTTAATATTATTAAGTTTGATTCAGGTAAGGACATTAACTCCGCTATTGCTTCCGGCGGTATTGATATCGGTCAGGAGGGTTCGTCGCCTGCTGCTCTCGCTATTTCAAACGACCTTGATGTTGAGGTGTTCTGGATTGGCGACATCATCGGTAAGGCTGAAACACTCGTTGCAAAGAACGATTCCGGTATTAAGAGCCTTGCCGATTTGAAGGGCAAAAAAGTAGGCACACCGTTTGCTTCCACTGCACATTACAGCTTGCTCAATGCACTTGAACTTGAAGGTGTTGATGCCAATGAGGTTACTATTCTCGATTTGCAGCCCGATGATATTTATGCTGCTTGGGGCAGAGGCGACATCGATGCGGCTTACGTTTGGTATCCCGTACTCGGAAATCTCTTGCAGGACGGCACAGCTATCACAGATTCGGAGGAGCTTTCCAAAAAAGGTGTAGTTACAGCCGATACTAATATTGTAAGAAAGCAGTTTGCAGACGAGAACCCCGAACTTGTTACAAAGTTTGTTGAGCTTCAGCTTAAAGCAAACGATGTTATTAATAACGAAAGCGATAAGGCAGCCGAGGATATTTCTTCTATACTTGAAATCAGCAAGGAAGATGCTGCCGAGCAGATTACACAGTTTAAATATTTGACAGCAGAGGAAGAAATTGACTATCTCGATAACAGCTTTGCTCAAACCTTGAAAAATACAGCAGATTTCCTTGTTACTCAGCAGAGCATTAAATCAGCTCCGGAGCTTGAGGATTTCCAGAGTAAAGTAACATCAGAGTTTGTCAAGGCAGCCTCAAAATAAGGAGGTTAAAATATGTCTGATACGTGGAAGGAAAAACTGTACGAACCGTCCGATGAGATTATATCGGTACAGCATGTAAACTACGAGGGTGTAGAGCCTCATGTGGAGGGCGAGGAGTTAATCTCCATTGACCATGTGGATTTGAGTTATCAGGGAAATACAGGTTCTATAAAGGCGTTGGAGAACATTAATTTCAACATTTTCCCGAAAGAGTTTATATGCGTTCTCGGTCCTTCAGGCTGCGGCAAAAGTACACTTTTGAAAATATTGGCGGGCTTTATATCTCCTACTTCGGGTTCTGTAAAGCTTGACGGCGAAGAAATAAAAGGTACAGACTGGCACAGAGGAGTTGTGTTCCAGCACCCACCGCTTTACGAGTGGTTCTCCGTTCGTACAAATGTAGCGTTCGGTCCTAAGGTAAGAGGAATTCCCAAAGAGGAATATGAGCCTTTGGTTGAGGAATATATTGAAAAGGTAAATCTTACTGAATTTGCCGATAAAAAAATCTATGAACTTTCGGGTGGTATGAAACAGCGTGTTTCTATTGCCAGAGCGTTGATAAACAATCCGGAAATTCTTCTTATGGACGAGCCTTTTGGAGCGTTGGACGCACTCACAAGAGAGAGCGTGCAGGATTTGACAAGAAAAATCTGGTGGGAAACAGGAAAGACTATTTTCTTCATCACACACGACGTTGAAGAGGCTTTGCTGCTTGCATCAAGAGTAATAGTATTAAGCAGACACCCTGGAAAGGTTATCGAAGATATTCAGGTTAATTTCTCAAGACAAATTGTCGAAGAGAATGCAGCGGATATTAAGTTTACACCTGAGTTCTACAAATACAGAGAAAAACTTTTAAGGCTGATTAATGCTCAGTAACACTTTTCTTCAAAATATATTGAGGTGTGCAGGAATTTTCTTTGCACACCTTGTTTTTTTAATAGGATTAAACTTATGAAAAATTTAAAATTATCTGACGTTTTAAAAACGGCTTTTATAGTTCTTTTCGGCAACGCTCTTTATGCCTTTGCCGTAACATTTTTTGTTGTTCCGTCGGAACTTATACTCGGAGGCTTCACAGGACTTTCAATAACTATTAATCATTTTATAGAGATAAATGTTTCGTATTTTGTATTTTTTTTCACACGATAGCGTTTATTGTCGGTACGATTGTTCTGGGAAAGAGGTTTGCGTTTGCAACGGCTGCGAGTACGTTTTTGTATCCGTTTTGCCTGAGTTTGTTTGAATTTTTGTTTAAAAATTCAAAGCTGCCTGTAATTGAGAATCTCCCGTTAAATGCGTTTGCGGCTGCGGTGCTTATCGGAATTTCGCTGGGCATCTTAACAAGAAACGGAACCTCCACAGGCGGTACAGAGGTTATTCCGCTTGTTATAAATAAGCTTACAGACCGTTCGGTGGGCTTCATTCTTTTTATACTTGACGGAATAATTATGCTTGTTCAGCTTGTGTATTCCGATTTTACAAAAATTATTTACGGAGCGGCAATGGTTGCTTTGTATTCGGTTATAGTACATTTGATTTGCAGCACAAAAAAAGTTAATGATGAGGTGATAAGCAATGAAAAAACTTAATGAAAATTCCGGGACGCTGGGCTGATGAAGATAAAGAACTTAAAAATTAGACCTGTTCGATAACTTGCAAAATATCGTTAAAACTCTTCTTTTTGTTGTGTCATAGTTTAAAATACATAGAGTATTTTGTAGTAATTTTGATTAAGGTAGGGTGACACTTCCAAGCTTGTCCAAGAATTCGGCTGGCAGGTGTAAACAATCATAAAACAATCACGAATTTACAATTTAGACACAATTGTTTATAATTTATTCATAAACACCCCCGATTTTGGCACGGTTCTGGCACGGTTCATATGTTATAATATATATACGGAAGAAGAAATCAAGTTTTATTATACAGCCTTTTGCAAAACTGCACATTGTATGAATTTGTTATATCTTTTTCGAGAAGCTGTGACAGTCATAAACGGTGTTCTGTTGGATAAATAATGTACATATGATAATTAAAATCCAAGGTGATTATATGAAAAGGAAAAAATCTATACTAAAAAATATAGCTGCATGGGTTATTGTGTTCTGTCTGTCAATGAATACTATGCCCTCTGAAGTTACGTTTTCATTGATAGAGGCAGTTTCGGCGATAGGGTTTGATTTTAGTTCAGATGATCTGCAGAAAGTCGAAATCGAGAACGGAAGTTTGCAGGAAACAATATCAAAAATATTTTCCTCTGCTTCCGAAAGCAATCCGGGACAGGGCAAGATAATTCTGGATAAGGATTACTCCGAGAATCTTATGATCCCCGATAATACAGTTGTGTTAATAGACCTGAACGGTCACACGTTAAGTCCTGTTTATTCGGGAGACGAAAATCACATTGCGGTTTACGGTACACTGAAAATCATTGATTCAACCGGTGAGGGTATGCTTTCTTCCGACGGCTCAAGCGATATCCGTGCAATTACTGTTGTCAGCGGTGCCAAGCTTGTTATTGACGGCGTGGAAATAAGAAATTATCACAGCTCGGGTAACGGTGCCGGCATAAGAGTTGAGGATAACGGATACTTCAACTTGGTAAGTGGTAAGTTGACCGGAAACAGCAGTGAGCTACAGGGCGGTGCTGTCTATGCGTTCAATGCCAATTCTGTAGATTTTTCAAGCGGTGAAATAAGCGGAAACTCTGCTCTCAACGGTGGAGGTATTGCTTTCTACCGTTCCGACAGCCTATCCGAGAATTCCGTTTACACTCTCGCCAATCTCACCGTAACCGAAAACAATGCCACGGAGAACGGCGGCGGTATTTATGTTGAAAGTCCGATTTTCGTATCTATAGAAAATCTTACTGTCGACAACAACACCGCACAGCAAAACGGCGGCGGATTTTTCTTTAACAGCACGGCTTCTTTGACTGTTGATGCCAAAAGCAGTATCAGCGGCAATACGGCGGTGGAGAACTACGGCGGCGGTGTTTATTTCTATGCTTCTACTGCACTCAAGGGTTCCTCCTTTACGCTAAATGGCGGTAAGGTTAACAATAACACTTCAAAAAATAACGGCGGCGGTATATATTTCGCTGTGGCGGATGCATCCACCAAGCCTCAGTTCGTTCTCAACAGCGGTGAGGTAAACGGAAACAGTGCCGGCTCGTCAGGTGGCGGAGTATATATGTACAGAAAATCCGATTTCACCATGAACGGAGGTTCCGTTGCTAACAATTCCGCACAGAACTACGGCGGCGGAATATTTGTAGAAGGCGGTCTTTCCGGCGCAAATGCTTCAAGCTTCACGATGAACGGCGGAGTTGTTTCGGATAATACTCTTACCGCCGATACGAATACACGTTACGGTGCCGGAGTTCGGGTTGGAAGATATACAAACATAAACCTAAACAAGGGAGAAATAACCCGGAATACGAAAGCTTTTTATGGCGGCGGTCTTTACGGAGATTCTGACTGTGTGATAAACGTGTGTGACGGTATGATAATTTCACAAAACTCGATTTATTCGGGCAACGGTCAAACTATAGGTGCAGGTTTGTATTTTGGTCAGTATACGGTCTTTGTAATGACCGGAGGAAAGATTGACTCAAACTATTGCGAAACGGAATCTTGTGCTGGCGGTGGCCTTTATATCGCAGGGAATACCCGTGAAATTACGATCTCCGGAGGAGAGATCACAAATAACAAAATCTACGGAAGCGGCGCAGGATTATTTGTTAGCGGTTCGGTTACGATTAACGGTACTGCACGGATTGCCGAAAATGAGGCGCTCGGAAGGTACTCCAACACTCAAGTCTCCGGAGGAGGTGTATATATAAGCGGTACTCTCGAATTGGGCGGTGAAGCCGTAATAGAAAATAATGTAAGTAATTATCGTGGCGGAGGAGTTTACTGCACGGGTTCTGTCGAAATTCGTGACGAGGCGGTTGTCCAAAATAATACCGCTTTGTATAACTCTGGCGGCGGTTTGTACATAGGTCTAACCGGCAATAGTAATACGGTGCAAAATGTTACATTTAAAATGAAGGGTGGTAAGGTAATAAATAACACTGCTAACTATACGGGAAGTAACTATAGTTACGGTGGTGGCATCTATATACGAACTAATAAAAATATATATTTGACCGGCGGTGTAATCAGCGGCAACACAGCGGCATACGGTGGCGGTGTGAGTATTCTGAGAAATGCCGGAAGTACAGCAGGCGTTACTTACTACGGTTTCTCCGCAGAGGTTTCAACAAATATGGAAATCTCCGGAAATACCGCAATGTTAAGTGGCGGCGGAGTTTATATCGGTAGCACAACACGTTTGGAACTTTATAACGGAGGAAAGATAATTAACAATATTGCTGAGAGTTACGGCGGCGGTGTTTTTGTGCAGCAGAATTCACGTAGAGATTTCCTGAATGCTCAAAGTGGATCGGGAACGGAGGATGAAGCTCTCGAGATTCTTGGCGGAGAGCTTCATGATAACACCTCAAATCTCGGAAGAGACTTTTATGTTGATGAAACGTTCACAGGAACTTATCTTCCGGCTTATCTATCTGTTACAAAGGCAAGTTCCATGGAAAATGCATCGGAGTCTGCGTACTGGCGCGATGAAACGAACGGCGGTATTAGTTATGATGATTTGAGCAATAAGACTAAGGTCGATAACGGTGAAACTCCAAAATACAGTGCATATACATTTAATAATGTGACCGAAGCCGTAGCTTCAATCGGCGATGAAACTTTTTTGAGCGTTCAGTCTGCAATTGATGCTATAAAAAATAAGCAGGTTTCCGGAAGCGATATTGTTCTTCTAAAATCCAATATAGAAAGTGTAACCGTGCCGGAGGGTATTACCGCAAGCCTTGACCTTAACGGAAATATACTTTATGGTTCTGTCGGAAGCGTTATCACAATTCAGAAGGACGCAAAGCTTACGGTTAAGGATACTGTCGGCGGCGGTATAATTACAAAGGGTAAGGGAATCGTTCACAGCAATAATCAAACCTACGGAGGCGGCGTCTATATACTGTCGGGTACATTTGTTATGGAAAGCGGTACGATTAGCGGAAATAAAGCTCAATGGGGTACTGCTGTCTATGTGAATAACGGTACTTTTGAAATGACCGGAGGTACAATTGAAAACAATAGGTACAGTAGCACTAACAGTGCAATTTATGCTGATGGTACTTCCAAATTAACAATATCGAATGCCGTTATAACAAACAACGATTCAAGAGCTATTTATATCAACGGAGGAAGTATAACGGCGGAGATTAAGGATTCCACATTGAGCAAGTGTGGATTAGCAGTACATGTAAATAGTTGTAAAATGGTCAACATTGAGAATTGCAATATTATTGAGAATAAAGCAAGCAATAATGATTGGGGTGCTGTTCGTGTAAATTCAGGAACGGTATATATAAAAGATACTGTTATAAAAAATAACACTTCGCCATACGGTGCAGGCCTTTTTATTTCAGGCGGCTCTGTTCACCTTGACGGTGTTAAAATCACGGAAAATATAGCAACTTCTGCTCCAACCGATGGAACGGGTGGTCCCGGAGGTGTGCGTGTTTATAATGCGCAGCTTTATATGAAAAACTCAAAGGTTTACAACAACCGATCCGTATCATACGGAAGTGATATGTATATAGGGGCAGGTGCTTATTTCCACAATGAAACAGGCGAAACTACAGATTGGAGAACTGCTGAGAGCTTTGGGCTTGACGACTATAATAGTTGGTTGGATGAATCGACCGGCAAGTATTATGTTTCGGATAAGAGTCAGCATGACGACAGCATAGCGGATTTTGAAAATGTTTCCGATATGGTATTGACAAGTCCGAAAGACCGAGCATCAAATAATTACTTCCTTATAGCAAAAAAAGCCCCGGACGGTAATGACGGCGATGATTATGTTGCTAAATTTGAGGATAACAATCAGAAGTTCGTCACTCTCGGTGCGGCTATTTCCGCCGCAGAGAAACGTGGCGATGAGGTTACTACGATAAAACTCCTCAAGGATATTTCGGAAAATAACGTAGTACGTTCAAGCGATACCAAAATTACGATTGATCTCTGCGGTCACACGATAACCTCGGTTGTCGGTAAAACAAATATATTTTCAATCAACGGCGGTGATCTTACTCTTAAGGACAGTGCAGGCGGCGGAAAGCTCGTTCCTGCCGACAAGACGAAAAACGATATCAGTATGACCCGTGCGATATATATCGGAAGAAACGGTAAATTCACTCTCGAAAGCGGCGAGATTTCCGGCTTTGACTATAACGGTGACGGTGCGGCGATTTATTGTACTCCCGGTAATTGTGAAATAAATATCAAAGGAGGTACAATCAAGGATAATGCGGCATCGGGCAGCGGCGGTGCAATTTGTATTTTTGCTAATGTCACTAACAGTGCGAATGTATTTAATATGACCGGTGGAAATATTTCCGGCAATACTGCCGTAAGCAACGGCGGCGGAATTTATATGAATGTTAATAATGCATCAAGTAATACCTCAAAGCTGACGATTAGCGGCGGCGTCATAGAAGATAACCATGCCGGTAATCAGGGCGGAGGAATCTGGTGCTCTGGCGCAAATAATGCAAATAACAAAAGCGAATTTGCTGTTTACGGTTGTGAAATCAAAAACAATTCGGCTTATACCGGCGGTGCAATATATGCTTCTTGTACAGGATTTAATTCACTGTTCATTTTGGGTGACGAAAGCAAGCATACGATAATCAGCGGAAACTCTTCGACTTATACAGTTGGCGGAGCGTATATATACAATGCTGGCGCTGATGCAAAAGGTGTCGTTATATGTAATGTTGAGTTTAAGGAGAATACTGCAACAAGCTATTATGGTGCAATGTATGTTTATTCGTGTAATGTTTCGATAAAGAATTGTGCTGTTCATGATAATTTATCAAGAAACAGTTGTGCCGGAATCGATATATCCTCCGGAAAATTCACTGTTGAGGACTGTAAGTTCTACCGTAATGTAGCTCAGAACTCAGGCGGTGGATTGTACATTGAAAATCCGCCTACAAGTTTTTATTCGGGCGAAAGCTGCATAAAAAACTGTGTTATGTACGAAAACTGTGCAAACTACGGTTCGGGTGTGTATGATACTAGCTTAGACGATGTTACCTATGAGGGCTGTGAGTTTTATAAAAACTTTACCCAGGGTAGTAGTTCGGGCGGTCCGGCGATGTGTTTTAGCGGAAGAGTAACGGCACGTACCAAAACAATCCTTAACTGCAGTATTCACGATAATACCACTAACAGCGGTTCGGGAGGAGGAATCATAACTACCTCTGCAGGCAATGTGACCATACGCTTAGAGAATACCGAAGTTAAAAATAATTACGCCTCGGCAAGCGGCGGCGGTATTTGTTTTAGCTATTATGAAAAACACAAACTTATTCTCGATAGTGGTACAACGATTTCCGGGAATAAATGCGGTAGTTACGGCGGCGGAGTTTATGTTTCATCGGATCTTGTAATTAATGAAGGAGTCGTTATTGAAAACAATACCGCTACGATCAGCGGCGGCGGAGTTTATTTTTCAAATCAAAGTTATGCATTGAATTTTACAATGAACGGAGGAGAAATTAGAAACAATGAATCGCTCGGAGTAGGAAACAATTATGGCGGCGGCGTATGTATTTACAACAGTTCAACGACGGGTTTGGCAAATGTAGAATTCTCCGGAGGAAAAATCAGCGGTAATTCCGGTAAGTACGGAGGAGGTTTATCAATTTACAATTCCAACCTCGATCGTGTTGTTCCGAAGGTGAGAATATCCGGTACCGAAATTTCGGATAACATTGCGACATATAACGGCGGTGGAATTTATTGTTCCAATTATACGAGTGACACAATACTTTCCGGTACGGCTGTCGTTAAAAACAATTCCGCAGGAAGCTATGGCGGCGGCGTATATGTTGCCTATGCACAAACGGACTTTAAAATGGATGACGACGGCGGAAAGCTTTACGGAAATACAGCCCCACTCGGTAACGATGCGTATATTGTATACAGCGCTTCATACAGAAACTCGAATCTTTATCTCTCAAAAGCTTCAGAGATGTTTGACGACGGAGATGGGTTTACTGCGACAGGCTGGCTGGAAGAGGTGAGCGGAGCGGTCTATACCGATCCGGTAAAAATAAGACCGCTCGGCAGAAGCTACGCTTACACCCTCCGCTACCGCAGATCGGGAAAGGTTGTTGCAGTCTATAACGGCGAGGAATATTTTTCCGTTCAGGAAGCGGTAGATGCTATACAAAACTCGAGTGATTCTTCCGGTACTGTAATAATGGTAGACGATTCTACCGAATCAGTAACAGTTGGCTCCGGATCGAATATAACGCTTAATCTGAACGGTCATACACTCAAGGGCAGCGGTATTTCGGCAATCACAAGCAGAGGAGACCTTGAGATCATCGATGAGAAAATGAAAGTGACCGTAGGAAGTAATACCTATACAGCGGGTACGGACACGGGAAAAATCACCGGAACTGCTGCAAAGGCAGGCGGCGGAATTCTCGTTCTCAGCGGCAAGGTGACATTGAAGAGCGGCATGATCTCAGAATGTTTAGCAGGCTCGGGCAGTACCGACGCAACATACGGCGGTGCAGCAGTCGCAGTCTCAAGCGGAGAGTTCGTGCTTGACGGCGGAACAATCTCCGACAACACCGCTTATCACGGAGCGGCTGTTCTTGTACAGAACCTGGCGGCTAAGTTCACGATGTACAGCGGTTTGATTGAAAACAACCGCACATCAAAGAATGTAGACAGCACGACCACAGGTCACGGTGCAATATTCAACAATGGCGGTAAGGTCAACATTCTCGGCGGAAAAATTTCAGGCAATGAAGCAAGCTACGGTGCAGCGATTTATAACAACAGCGGAACGACTATCATTGCCGGAAACGATGAAAATCCCAAGCCTGTTATTTCCGGTAATACTGCCGGTTACAGAGGCGGCGCTGTCTATGTGAATAACGGAACGGTTATAACGAGTAATGCTATAATCAGCGGCAACAAAACATCCGTCGCAAAAAGTGCTACCGTTACTACGGCAGACGGTCTCTCTCAGTCCTCGGGCGGAGCGATTTTCGTGGCAGGAGGTTCTCTGTATGTGCGTGACGGTACCGAAATAAAACGAAACCAAGCCGTAAGAGGCGGTGCAATATATCAGAGAAACGGCACTGTTAGCATCAGCGGAAGCAGTACCGTTATAACCGGAAATATTGCTCAGCTCGGAGGCGGCTGCGCACAGAATCCTCTTCCGGGCAACACGACAACTACGATGACTGTAAGCGACGGTGCATCGGTCTATGCAAATAAGTCAACCCTGACAATCGCAGGAAACGATTTTTATTCCGCATGGGAGGGCACAAACTCATACCAGAATCAGCTCGGCAAAAATGCTCAGTACACCCCAAGACTGAATCTCCTTTCCGCTTCTACCATGAGTGTAGGAGACAGATATAATGTTTGGAAAAACGATGCTTACAGCGGAGATCAGAGAACAGGAAAAGATTTTGATTCCGGTCAGTACATTACTGCTGAAGTGAATCTGGCAAATAACGTTCAGATAACGGCGTCGTACTACGAAGCAGAGGTATCAACGAATATTGACAGTAACTACAAAGTAGCAGAATTAAAGATTTCTGAAGTTACCGATGGTACGGCGGAATTTGATGCAGGTCAGACAGTCTCGTCTCAGAAGTATGACGATGCACGGACTTATGAGAAAACCGCAAAGCAAGCTTTGGCTGAAAGAATTCCCGGAGTGTCACAGTCGAACGAAACCTACACGTATAACGGCGTGGTTTACAATTATATTGAATATGACGGTAAAAAATATGAACAGAATCAGGCTATCGAGTGGTGGCCGGGTAACGATTCCGGCGGCAACAACAACATAGTAAGAACCTATGATAAGCTGTTTTATACACTTCTGATTTCTCATGAATCTACAGTGGAGAATTTGGAGGACAGAGATTATCAAGTTCAGCTGAATATCAGAGCTGTTTTGCCGTGCAGCGCAGAGAAAGCAACGTTTGTTGACCTCCAAAAAAATGATCTTGTAAATGCCACCATCATTCCGAGCACAGACGAAAACGGAAATCCGATACAGATACTCACAGGATACTGGAATTATACCATAAGTGCAGAAAATAAGTCGTCGGGAAGCCTTAGCAAAAACCTGAACATTTATGTTTACGGAATGAAAAACGGAGACGTTATTAAGCCAACGTTTGAGTGTTGGTTTGGCGGTAACGATACAGATCCTCATGCAGAATGTGATTCGGAATCCATAACGGTTTCGGCGGCTCCTAAATATAACGTGACGATTCTAAACAACCCCGAGCTTAACTATACAAGCTATTTTGATACAAAATACGGAGTTGAAACAACATCCTCTTCCGCCGGAAGCGAAGATGTCGTTTATGGCGTAATGCTCGGATACGGTGTTACTGTCGAGTTGTACAATGAGCCGTCAACAAAGTCACTAAAGGGTATTGAGATTCCGGCGGACGGGTTGGAATTTGATATAAGCTTTAAAGGCAAGCTTTTTGACAGCGGCGGAAAGGAGGTCGCAGGAGCTGTTAATGCTCCGGCAGTTTGGGCGTATAAGGAGAACAACACTTCCTATTACGGTCGAGCGATAGGTTCAAATATCGATGCGGTTAACATGAACTGGGACGATGAAGATGCAGATACAAAGCGGTCGTATTTTGCTTACGGTGCGGCACCATTTAATACGGGTAATAATAATGCCTCGTGTTATGACGGTGGAGGCTGGACGGTTTCAAACTCCTCAGCTCCTACGGATTCAAATGAGTCGAAGCTGCACGTCAAAATAGACGGATACAATTTTAGCACTAATAATACCGATCCGAACAATAATATTGATCCTATTCAATATTCAGGCGGCGTAGCCAGCAATATTCTTAATTCAAAAGCGGTAAAGGCATTTTCGGCAGGATATATCCAGATAATACTTCCTCTTAACGACCTTGATGCAGACAAGCTTTCGAACGGTTTTTATCAGATTTATATGGATTCTGTAGTATCCGGTCTTGACGCAAAGGGAATATCAGGTTTGGTCTACGAGGATCTCCTTTCTAAATATCAGTATGAGTCCGGCCTTAGTGATAGCGAAAAAGAGACGGATTTACAGGCGATGAATACGTATTACTCATATCCCAACACAGACGATTTAAAGACAAACGCTCCTGCAGTAAACGAAACTAGATATGCTGATAATTACGAGTCTGTGAACCGTGGACTTTTGGTGTTGAACGGTTCGGGTTCGGGTTCGGGTGGCGATTGGATGTCTAAAAATAATCTGTTTAACAACGAAAGCAATGTTCACATCAACGGTTCTACCGTTGCTACGGATACAGGGCGTGGAGAGACACCGTTGAATTCAACCGTATTCATCGAGGGAAACGCAAACTTCAGTAGTCAAGTAATAAACACTTCCGATATAAATGCGAAGGAACATTACTATAAGAATGAACCGAATTACGATTCTCAGCTGTTTAATGTAATTGAGTATAACTATATGACAGCTTTGAATATTTTGCAGAAATTTGATGCTGATGCATATACTCCGGTTGGCACAGGACCTGTAATAAACCAGAGAAGCGGCACTCAGGCATTCACGAACCTGCTTAACGATTCATTCAGTATTTCGCTCAACGGTGGTACTCCGTCTTGGTTGGATAGTGCTGCGAAAAATTATACATTGACAATTTTGTATGCAGCTAAGCCTGATGGAAAAAATTGGACGAGAGCTTCCAAAACAGATACTTCGGTTACACCTAATGTTACTTATGACGATGGCGGTGTGGCAAATATGGATGAGTACATAGAAGAAAATCTGATTTATTTTGAATCACTGGATGATCTTCATGCTTATCTTGGTGATGATGCAAAATGCGTGGCAATTCTTTATCAGTTCCGTAATTTATGTATGAGATCAGGCTACAATGTGACTGCCCGTGCTAAAATGACTGTTACAGGTGACTTCGATAAGGTAGGTAAAACATACTGCACTACCAATGATGTAAGAGAATGGCTCACATATCGTCCGTATTACAAGATGTACTATTATGACAACACGCTTGATCAGAACATCTATACCTTTAATTGGCATGATATAGTTTACGAAGAGAAGGACAGAGGCGACGATTCCGGAGAAACGGTCAAGGCTTATGGTGCCGTTCTCGATTCGGGTTCGGGCTACGACTCGTTGGGTTACTATACTCAAGACGGTAAGTTCAAAGTGAATCTTGACGGTTATTCCAAGGACTATGTAAAAACACGTTATCAGAATGGTACGAAAGTTCAGGGAACTCACGTAGGAGGTAATAGCGACAGAAGAAGTCCTATGTTCGACGGAAACACCTTGCTCCTGTATTCTATAGATACGAGTATCGATATCAATGTAAATACAAAAGTTGAGGGTACCAATACGGTAAAAGAAAACTATAACATTACCTTCGGTGAACGTAATGTAGAATATCGTGTAACACCTACGATAAATATTGCAAGCAGTGCCAATAAGAATGAGCTGGTACGAAACGGAACTCAGAGTGCTGATATCACAATTACGTTGAATTTGCCAAAGGGTCTGCACTATCAGGAAGGAAGTCTGTTAATAGATTACGACAACAAAAAAGGCGATTACAAAGAGATAGAGGAAGAAAAAAGCGATTACAGAGAGGGAGAACTGTCATGGAACACCGAAATTGTAAATAACGATGACGGAACAACCACTATTAATATCACAACATTTGTTTCCGATATTGATAAAAAACTTCCCAAGCTATACTTTGACTGCACTATCGGTGATGCAGAAGATCCGAATAAAGATATAAAAGTAAACGGAACATCTCTTTCAGTAATTGCCGAGATTCATGCTCAATATTCCGAAAAAAGTATCATTGCGGCAGAAACTCATACGGACAGTGCGAATATCACGGTTTCTCTTACGGAACAGGAGGGTATTGCTAAGGGAGTTGAAGATACGTTGGTAGAGATTGGGGAAGATATGACTTACACTCTGACCTACGGAAACAACGTTAAGTCTTCTCGGGCAAATGATATTGAGTTTGTCGATGTTATGCCTCATAATAACGATGGCAGAGGAACTCAATACAGTGGAAATTACAGGATAAAATCCGTTGAACTGAGGTTCACTTCTGAAGAAGATTATAATAATTTTAAAGCTGAATCAGGTAAACTTATGTTCGGAAAGGATCTTGTACATTGGGACAGCGAGGTTCGTGAATCGGACGATATCCGAAAGGGCTTTATCGAAAGCATAAAAGCCGACAATATAACGGTAGGGTATACGCCAGATGACAGCACTTACAAGTTGACTTATAATTTCAGCGATAAGGACGTAATTCCGGGTATCATTTCCGACAGCAACGGAAACAATGTTGAAGCCGCACCTGCCTTATATGTTTACGTTCCTTCTATCAGCGGTGAACAGAGATTTACCGTTAGAGTTACAATTACTCCACGTGACAGTTCGAATAAATTACTGGAGCGTGGCGGAGAAACTCAGATTGGAGGAAACGAATATCACAACAGTTTCTTCTATCGAAGCGTAAAGAATAACAAACCTATTGAACCTCTTAATTCAAACGAAGTAGGAATATCGGTTATCAATAGGGTTATATCCGGTGTTGTTTGGATGGATCAGGATCGTGACGGTATGTATAATACTGCTGAAGCGGTAGAGACAAATAACAGCAACGAAGACAATGCGAAGAAGGTACAGGAATATCCTCTTTCCAAAGTTACAGCAACGCTTTATGAGTTCAATGATGGCACCTTAAAGCCTGCTTATAATGTTTTGGGGAGTAAAGTTGATTCTGTAGAAACCAATAATGACGGAAAATACAGCTTTGACAACCTTGCCGAAGGAGATTATGTTGTGGTATTTACCGATGAGAATAATAAATATCGGTATCAGCATAATCCGGATAATAAAGATGACACTATACAACCTATTGCTTTTGATAAGCTCAGTGTTACAACCGATTCTAATTGCCAGGCAGTCAGAGGAAGCAAATGCTTTGCTGAATACGATACCGAAGATGTTTCAAAGCTTCTTGACGGTAAGCTTTACACATTTATCACAATGCCTTCCAAGGAGCAGATACCAACCGTTTTGTATAGTAGTCCGAACTGGAATCTAGGACTATATTACACGGATCTGACTATTGAAAAGCAGTGGGAGAATATGATTTACGGCGTACCTAATGAAACAAAAATTCAATTCGAGATTGTAGGAAAGGGAAAAACGCAACAAAACGAAACAGAAGAAAAAGAGGTTTATAGAGCAACGTTGACAATGATGTCGGGCGAAACAGGTTCTGTAAAGGGGTCTTATGGCTCCGGAACAGACGTTGTTGAAAAGAAGATTGATGTTCTGAATCCGGATACGAATCTATATAAATGGAATCTTTCGAGTGATGACAGACTGTACCTCCAGGCAAGAAATGCTTATGATGAAATCACTTATTCCGTTGAGGAAACTGTGATTGAAACAAAAGATGAAAATGTTAAAGATTTCTATAACCATTATATTCAGGACGTAGTCGATGACGTAACGAAGAAGATAACCTATTCGGCTGTTAACAGTCAGATAATGGGTTCCGTTACAATTGTTAAGGTAACGGGTGGAGGAGAAGCACTTGACGGTGCAGAATTCAGCATTTATCAGATGACCGATTCAACAAAGGACAATTCAAAATTCTATGGTGCTCAGGAGGGCGTAAGCAAAACGCTGACAAGTTATTATGATAAGCAGACAACCCAAAAGTATTACAAGGTTATCCTCGGAGAACAGGGTAATCTCAAAGCTCTGACGAAGGCGGGTATGTATGACGATAAAACAAAGAAGCTGAGTGTAAGAATCAATGATGAAACTACCGCAGAATATCAGGTTCACAGCGAGCTTTATCAGGGACAGACAAGATTCTACTATTACACAAATGATACAAATTCGTTTGTTTACGAATGGATTATCGGAGGTCAGGAAGATTATGACAAACTTTGTGACGATAAAGTTATTGATAGAAACGATAAGTTTGAAAATAACGGAGTCAAGTATTCGGTTCTTAACCGTACAAAAAATGGTGTCAAAGAGTATTATGTCAGAATACCTGTGAATCCTGCCGATTTCTCTCAGGTAGCAATCGTGGAATTCGTTAATCTTCCGTTTTTTAATGAAAGCGGTAAAAAGGTCTACTACACCGTTAGAGAAACAAGCGTGCCCGAAGGCTTCTTAGCGCTCGCAGATTTCAATCAGCTTACGGCGATGGATCTGTTTAATGAAAAAATCAGTAATGTTCATGACTTCTGCTTTGAGGTCGAAAACACGAAACAGATGGAGCTTCCTATAACAGGCGGAAGCGGAATGAGCACAACGGTAATAATCGGTATGATTATATTTATGCCGTGCCTGACATATATTGCCTGGCTTGTGATTATGCGGCGAAGAAAAAAGGAGGATTGATACGATTAATATCTCCTTGAAAGTAAAAGTACAGAACTACAATATTTACCCCGTATCCGGAGTGCAAAAGTCTTCCGGATATGGGGAGAGAAAGAAGGAAATTTTATGAAAAAAAGATCTAAGATAATCATAGCTTCGATATTGGCGGCGGTTATTATTGCGGCTGCACCAACGGCATCCTTTGCACCGGTTACATTGACAGCTGAGGCGGCTAATGTAATAATACCAGACAATTACGGCGTCAAAGCCGTTGCAAAAACAGGTGAGCTCACCGTGAAAGTTCCGGAGAATGTTTCTGGCAGCTACGAAGTCAAAGCGTATGAAATGCTTCGTCTGGTTGTTCCGGAAGATTCAACTGATCCGGATTCTATGACAAATGACGATAACTCTAAGAATGTTTACTATGTTACAGAACCATTTGTTGATTTCTTTAAGACGGCAAGGAATGCTTACAATGATACTGACGCTACAGTAAAACTGTATGAAATTGATACCTTGTATCTCACTTACGACACATCGGACAAATGTCTGAAGATAACGGCAACAGAACCGGATCAAGATAAGAAAGTAAACGAAGATTACATTGTTATTGACAACCGTGCATACAAGAAGGATACAAATCCTGCTGATAATAAAGATGATAGTCAACCCGGCAGACTCGACAAGAAATACTTCGAAGCTGATCTCGTATCAAGAATTGCCAGCAGCGATCCAATCAGCGGCGAAACCAACGCCAGTGCGGCACGTCTTCTTTCCGACTGGGCAAGCCGATATATCAAGGCTAAGAAGCTGAGTGCTGATGCAACTGCCCAGAAGATCGATGACGGCGGTACACCTTCAAAGGTAACAGAATTCAAGTTTTCAAATCTTGTCTATGGTTACTATGTGGTTGTTACAAATGATGATTCACAGGATAATGATAAATCTGTTATCAATCAGAGTATCCTTAATGTTCCGCAGGCAGAGAACGTAACCCTCAAGGCTACTCCTATCACAATCGATAAGAGCGTTTCGAACCTTGTTGATGCTAACCGTAACAATAACGGAGAAAATGACAAGTCGAACAGCAATACCACAAGGATTGATGAAGATATTGCCGATGGCAAGAAGTATGACAAGCTCACTGCGAATATCGGTGATGTTCTTCAATACAGAATTGAATCTCACATTCCGTCGCTGACGAGCTATGATCTGTCTGATACTACTAAGCTTGTTGATATCGGTACAGAAATTAAAGCAAGCGATTTCGAAACAGATGATAAAGGGAAGTTCATAGAGAACTCAGCTATCAAAGACAAATACGTCTACATATTCCGTGATACAATGACGAATCAGGATTTCATTCCTGTTGATACTGAAGTTTCGGGGGTCACTGTATCAGGTCTGAAAATGGAGATTACCTATAAGGATTCAGAAGGACAGGATAGGACAGCAACTTATGTTGTTAAGAATTTTGGTGAAAACACCAGTCCGGAGTACTATCTTGTAGCAGGAGAAGAAACTAATAAAGCCAACGCTATCGGCAGACTTTGGAAAACTGATTATGATACAGTTACTGTTGAAGATAACGAAGTTTATCAGAACTTCTTTGTCATCAACTTTGATCTTAAAAAGCTTAAGGAGAATGAGTATGACGGAGGTGAAGTAGTATTTACTTACAACGCCGAGCTTAAGGGCGAAGCAGGCAATGATGATGCTACCAACACCGCAACCTTCACCTACAGCAACGATTCTTTTGATTCAAGTTCGACCGATACGATTTCGGATAGCGATAAGGTTTACACTTATGACTTAAAGATCGATAAGCTGTTCAGCGACGGTGCAACAACCGATTTCTATGACAAAGTAAAATTCAAGCTTTATTCTCAGGATTCAAGTGTAAAGGCAAGAAAGGCAATCAAGTTTGTCAAAACTTCTGACGGCAGTTACACAAGAGCTGACAGTGATGATCAAACAACAACCGACGTTCTTGCAATTAGCCCATTTGACGGTAAATTGCTTCTCCACGGTCTCGGTGAAGGTACATACTACCTCGAAGAGCAAGAGAACGCTGACCTTACTGGTGCAGGCTACAACATCGTCAATCCGATAAAAATTGTTGTTACGGCAAAGGACGAAGAGAAAAATATTACGGATTTAGAGAAATTTGATCTTTTTAAACAAGTTGACGTTGAAGGTACTTCTACGGACACAACAGCAACAACAGCAACTCTTGACAATGTAAATCTTCCGCTCAAGCCTGTTTCGAACGAGTACGGCGTAGAGTTCGACGTAATCAACCAGAAGGGCTTCAAGCTTCCTTTGACCGGTGAATACGGCAACTGGGCACTTGCTATTGCAGGTATACTTATCGTAGCCGTAAGCGGTACTGTGATCGTACTTGCAAACAGAAAGAAGAAGGATACTACAGCTGACAATGAAGCGTAAGCTTATTACCCTGTTGGCTATAGTGGGTATGATTATCGGAGCTGTGATATTGCTTTACCCGGTGGTTAGCAATATGCAGTTCCGAAACAGCCAGCAAGAGTTAATTGATTATTATGAAAATCAGGTGCAGGAGATCCCTGAAAAGGAGCTTGACTCTATGTGGAACGACTGCTATGAGTACAATGAAAGGCTTCTTGACAGCAAGGTTCGTCTCACTGACCCTTTCGATACCGAGGGGAACGAGCTTAACGAGCATCCTTACATTGATCTGTTGAATCTTAACGGAGACGGTGCGATGTGTTCGCTTGAGATTCCTGCAATAAACTGTAGGCTCATGGTTTATCACTACACAGACGAGGAGGTTCTCGCAAAGGGCATAGGTCACCTTCAAGGAACCAGCTTGCCTGTAGGTCGCAAAGGCACTCACGCTGTACTTTCCGGTCATACGGGAACAGCCGACAAGGAGCTTTTCACAAACCTAGATCAGTTAGGTGTTGGAGATGTTTTCTATATCCATGTTCTCGGCGAAACGCTTGCTTATCAGGTGGACAGCAAGCAGGTAGTGCTTCCCGATGAAACGGAAGGGTTATATATCGATCGTGAGAGGGATCTTGTCACGCTCGTGACCTGCACTCCATACGGCGTAAACAGTCATAGACTTCTTGTCCGTGGCACGAGGATTCCGTATGAGGAAGCGAAGGTCGTCGAAGAAAGCCGAGGCAATGCGGTATCAAACACATGGAGAAAACAGTATGTTTATGCAATGATTGTCGGTCTGGGGATTTCGATTGTTGTTGTCGCAGTAATCGTTATTGTTTACCGCAGTGCGGTGAAGCGAAGAGAGCGGATTGATAAAAAGGAAAAGAGCAGTCATTATGAAGAGGATAGTTAACCTTTTAGCGGCTGTTATGATGGTGATAGGATTTGTGATTCTTATAAATCCTTATTGGTGTGACTATCAGCTCAGAAAGGAAAATGACAAGGTTATATCCGAGTTTATAGAAAGTGCTTCTAAGAAAGTATCCAACCCTGCTAACGACAGCAGTTCGGAAGAATATTTCGGCTCGGATACCGTGAACTATTTTCAGAATACGAAAGATTATACTATAACTGATGACACCATGACAGATTCTTCTATGCCTGATAATTCCATGACGGAGCAAATTTCTGTATCGGAAGACCACTATTCCGAGCTTTTTTCAAATATGCAGGAATATAACCGCCGAATTTATGATGATAATCAGACAGAGCTTCGGGACGCTTTCAGCTACACTACAAGTGATTTTGACTTTGAATCCTACGGCTTGCCAAATAATGTTGCCGGATATATCACGATTGAAAGCATGAATATCAGGCTGGCACTTTATATCGGTTCGAGTATTGATAACATGAGCCGTGGTGCAACAGTAATGAATCAGACGAGCATGCCAATAGGTGGCATAAACACAAACTGCGTAATTGCCGCCCACAGGAGCAGGGGATTCTTCGGCGACATCGAAAAATTGAAAATCGGCGATATCGTGAAGGTAACGAATCTCTGGGAAGAACTTAGCTATAGGGTAGTGAAGATTATTGTAATCGACCCTTACGATGTAGAAAAAGTAAAAATCTTTCCCGAACAGGATATGGTAACCCTGCTTACCTGTCATCCTTACACGGTGAATTCACACAGGTATGTGGTTTACTGTGTGCGTGACAGTGAAGCTGTCCTAGCACAGAACTCCGGACAGGAATCGCAGGCATCACATCAGATTCCTCCGGAGCAGACATCGGATGAATTGCAGGAAAATAAATTTATCGAAGAAGCGTTTCCGCCATCTGCCGAGTTTCCGGAATGGATAGCTTACAATGAGCTTCCCGACGGAATTTTTTACGAGTCATCGGAAGAAAGCATAAAATACGAGAATATTGTGCGGCTTTCGGGAATTGCACTTACAGGATTTTTCCTGTTAACTTTTTTGATTATGTTTATAAAAAGAGTTTTATATTATTTTACTATAAAAGGTTTTAGAAAGAAATTATAATAAGGAACAGGGCGGTTTGGCTGTCCTGTTCCTTATTATAATATTTGATTAAAATTTCGGTCATATTTTCTGTATTTCGTTCATAATTTTATAAAGTAGATTTTTAAGGGCATCTCTAAAAACCTCTGTACATTTAAAGGAAAAAAATATATAAGGTGTTTAATTTTAGCGTATAGGTTTACAAATCGAAAGTTAGAATGTATAATACTTATATACAAAATAAAGGTGGAGAGATTATGCATTCAAAAATAGATGATAAAGCAATGAGAGACCTGAATCCGCAAAGTTCGTAACCGCTTAAATAGCAACAAAGCCTGATAAAACCTGTATTTCTGGTCTATTGTTTTCCGAAATTTTCTTCACCAAATGGGTGAAATAAAGTAAGACCCATAAATTGCTTAAAAAATCAGTGTCTATGTGGATTTTAGATGATTTATTATTTTTCACTTCTTGATCCGAATATGGTTTTCTGTAGAATTTCAATCTGATGTTCCAAGCGTTCTTTTTCGGAGCGTAATGCGGCATTTTCAGCGACAAGTTCTTCCACGGTTTTCTCTGTCATACTTGTGTTTTTCATTCTCCAATACACTCCTTATCATTTTTCTTTTTTTATTGTATCATTTAGATTATTAACTGATAATGTCTTAATTGTAAATACATTCCGATTTCTTTATTTATGGGTTACCTTTTGCTTTATTAAATAATTTGTTGTAGCAGGATATACGTTGGATTGTTTGGCGGTTACGAATTACTTAACATTGAGTACTTGGGTCCCAATGAAAAATGGAATTATATCATTAAACCAAATGTATAGGTTATTTTGAAACAGTTCCTAACCGAATGTGTGATAGACAAGGTGAAGGCACAAATATTGAGAGAACTGTTCTTTGCCAATAGGATTAATGATCTTATGGATTGCCTTGAAGCGTATATCAACTCGTCCAATGATGAACAGGAAATAGCAAAACTAAGGAACTGTCAGAAAATAACTTGAACATTTATACTTGTCTAATTTGCCCTGTGTGTCGTTACAACACCTTGAAATACGTCAGTATTCCTGCGATTCCTGCGGTGTTGTGCCTAACACAGAACAAATTATCCTGCGTCTAAATTGTTCAACTTATTTCCCAACAGTTCCTAAAGGAACTGCAAAAATACTACAGCGAAAACAGAGAAGCTCTGCCGGGATACTATGACAGGGGTATTAAGATACCCGAAACAAGACAGCTGGGTGTAGTGCATAACGCAAGGCTAGGAAGTATGGAAAGCAATGTATTTACACTTCTCGGTAACCGTATGAAAGGGCACAGAGCATGTTAGAGTATAAATGGAGCTAACAACCTCGCCGCATTGCTTTGTAAGGCACACAGCACCGCAGTACCCGACCTTGCGGCTTAAAAAATCCGAGCTTAATGATTGACCCATATTAAGCAAAGTGCAGGAAGCACTCCTAAAAGCGACGGTAAAGGTAGAGAATATTCTGTAAGAGGAACGATCTCTCCGAAATTACCAGATATTGCAGAGATAGGAAAAATTAAATGGTTTTCCACGTCAAACAGAAAATTTGTGTGGCGAAATTTCACAAAGCAGATTTTGTCTACTTTTACTTGACATATACATCGGCAATAAAAATATTGATATCCTTTTTGAAATATGTTATGCTTAAAGAACATATTAAATCCTTTGGAAGTGAAATTTATGTTGTACGATTTTTTAGACATTGACAAAAACAAAAATACCCTTCTTTACGAACAACTGTACAATAAAATAATATCTGCAATAAACTCCGGTAAATTCCGAAAGGGCGACAAGCTTCCCTCAATAAGACGATTGGCAGAAGATTTAAACATCAGCCGAACAACGGTTGAAACCGCCTATGAACAGCTTTGTTCTGAGGGTTACATCAACAATAGTCCAAAGCGTGGTTTTTTTGTTGAAGCGGAACACAACATAAACAATGACAATGTCATTACAAATCAGAATATCGTCGTTAATCAGACCGTAGCACTCGGAAACACCGTAAAATACGATTTTTCAAGCTCCAGCATAGATTCTCAGTATATTGACATTAAGTTCTGGAAACGCTGTGTGAAAGATGTTCTTGATAAGCATTATGTCATATCGTCATACGGTTTGCCTCAAGGGGAACTTGTTCTTCGTGAAACTCTCTGTGGTTACTCACGAAATGTCCGTGGGGTTAATGCAGATGTGGATAATATTCTCATAGGTGCTGGCACTCAGACGCTTCTTTCGGTGCTTTTGGGGCTTTGCAGGGAAGTCGGTTACGGAAATGAAATCGCAATCGAAAAAGGTTTTTTTCCGCAGGGCGAACAGATTTTTTCCGACTTCGGGTTTAATCTTTCTCCTCTGAAAGCCGACCGCAGCGGAATTATTCTTGACGATACGGTAAAAAGCCGTATTCTCTTTGTGAACTCCTCGGGAAGTATTCGCGGCTCTGCGCCTGTTCCGATAAATAAGCGAATGGAGATTATCCGTCACGCAAAGAAAAACAATGCTGTTATAATCGAGGACGATTTCAACGGCGAGCTTCGCTATACTTCAAAACCTGTTCCTGCTCTGCAAGGTATGTGCTGCGACAGAGTTGTTTACATAGGAAGTTTTTCAAAACTTCTTTTGCCCTCGGTTCGCATAAGTTATATGGTTATGCCCGAAAATCTGGCGGAGATTTACAGAAAACGTCAGCATAATTACAATCAGACATCTTCAAAAATTGAACAGCTTGCACTTGCACAATACATAAAATCGGGACGGTTGGAACGTCAGCTCCGCAAGCTTCGGAAAATTTACGCAATAAAATCAAAACTCCTGTTGGAATGTCTTAACAAGAGCTTCGGAGAAAATTCTATTATAGAAGTAATCGAAACTGCACTTTGCGTTCGCATAAAGCTTGACAGTCCGTACAGCTTGGAAGAGCTTAAGAAATGTGCAGCCGACAGCGGCATTATGCTCGGAAAGTGCCGTGAAAAAAATGGGTTGAAGTATTTTTATCTCTGCTTTTCGGGAATTGAAACTGAGAAAATTCCTCAGGCTGTAGAGTATTTGAAAAGTGTATGGAGTTAATCACTTACCGTATGTATTAATAGTCTGAACAAGAGATGTCCTTATTGTGTTTGAAATATACTCAATAACCTTTTCCCTGTTCCATTCTTCCCTGTCTTTAATCCAGTCCATCATCATACCCGAAAGAGCCTCGGTGTAAAATTTACCGAGGAATCTTTTATAATCTTCGTCAAGTTGCTTTCCCATTTTATCCTCCGCGCTTGAAATCAGATTTGCGACAAGAGATATAAAATCGGAATAGAAAAAACTCTTCACATGGTCGTGACCTATCGAATCATACGCACAATTGATAAGGTGGTCGTTGCTTTCGACATAGTTCATAACAAAGGTAATTGCTTCTTCATAGTCAACAATTAAATCGAATTTTTTAACAACCTCAATGGCATCTTGTTCGAGCATCCATTTCAGGAGTGCATAAATATCCTGAAAGTGATAATAAAATGTTTTCCTGTTTACACCGCAGTCGGTAATAATTTCGCTTACTGTTATTTTCGAAAAAGTCTTTTTCTCCATAGCCTTACGCAAGGAATTGGCGAGTGACTTTTTAGTGTTCATTGATGTAACTTCGTGTTTCATAATACTGTACCCCCTACAAAATATTATACACACTTATCCGTAAAATTCAACGGATAATATTACACATATGTGTATTTAACACGTGAAGATAATCTTCTTTAGTTTTACCTTTATGTACCCGACCGAAAGTTGATTTAATGAGGGAGTTTTAAATCGGCTTTATTGAGTACATAACAATGGATATGAATCACCGTTGTCCGTCAATTTTACATAAGTGTTTACTTTTTACACAGTTGTTGCATATTGACCGTTTTTTATTTTTAAAACATTTACTATAATATATTTATACTTATATAGGAGTGTCTTAAAATGTACGAAAATGATTATAACATATTAATGCAAACACCTGTCGGGGTAAAGTACGGAACTATCAGCTTTAACGTCACCGATGGTAAAATCAGCGGCGAAATGTATATGCTCAACCACTGCGAGCCTATCACGGGTACTATAGATGAATTTGGCTACTGCCATATAACGGGGCAAATCGTCACTATTGTGAGAAACATTGACTTCAAGGCTACAGGCAGAATTTACAACGGCATCCTTAATCTCTCTGCAAGAGGTGAACGAAACGCTTTTGAAATAACCGGTGTTCCGCTTAAAAACTGTACTCACGGTTAATAGTCAATTAGCAATGTGCAATGTGCAATTATCAATATTTATACTTAAACTTCCCACCCAAAAATCACTAATTGACCCCGATAAAATCTGAAAAAATCAGAAATAAAAAAGGCACAGACGCTCCAAATGTGGTATAATTG
>CACWTQ010000010.1 GCA_902763835.1 uncultured Ruminococcus sp.
TGCTCAAAACACCTTTTGTACTATATAGCATAGTTAAAAAATGCCGATAATACGCCACTTTATAGCTATAGTACGATAAATTGGGAAACTTTTATTCAATTTATTTTTATAGGAAGTCCTTACCTGCGGTTCGGAGTTTTGTTAATATTTACAATTAAATTTATTTTGTTAAAATCTTTACCTATACTTAAATATATGTGAATAAATACAAAAATTATAAACTCCTAATTCCTAACTACCCCCTTTGCTTACCATTAAGGAACTGTCAGAAAATAACTTGAATATTTATACTTGTCTAAATTGTTCAACTTATTTCCTAACAGTTCCTAAACCTCCGTCTATCACAATTACGCATTATTAATAATTTTTTCATACAAATCGGGGCGGACTTTTTTCAGATTAATCGGCTTAAAATCCGAATTCACAAAACAATGCTCCGACACAGCCGTACACACAACGGAATTATCCTTAGCGTTAATCATCTCATATTCAAAAGTAAGCCTGACACCGGTAAACTTTTGAATCTTAACATTAACAACAATCTCGTCCGAATAAGTCGTACTTCTCTTGTAGTTACAGTTGACTGACAGCACCGGAGAAATCACACCCTCGTCCTCCATTTTACGGTAATCACAGCCGATTTTATCGAGAAGCTCAAGTCTTGCTTCCTCCATAATCCGTACGTAATTCGAGTGATGAGTAATACCCATTCTGTCTGTTTCGTAGTAGTTTACTTTATGATGATATGTAATCATTGTTTTTCCTCCTATATTAATATTTATAAAATAAAGTAGGTAACCGCCAAATTGCTAAATAGCGATTACCTACTCAATTCTAGTGCTTAAGGCGAACCGTTTACCGACTTCGCCTTATTATATTTCTATTATATTCCAATTCCCCGAAAATGTCAATATTGAATTTAAAAATAAAATTTCAAAAGTATTGCAAAGTTTGTAATAATATGTTATAATTTCAGAGTAACAAGGTTGAATGTCAACACGGTAGGCGGTTTGTCCCTTATCTTCTTTTATTTCTTCGGGGGCTAACTGAAAATTCTTTTCGCCCCCGAACTTTTACAGCAGTTCACCGAACTGTGAGTAACTTGCGAAGGGGGGATCGTGTATATGTCGAATATGGATATAGCAAATTACTTCATATTACTCGGTACATATTTTGTGTACATGTTCATAGCGGTCGTAACGTTGCTTACATATCTTGACGAGCATGACAAAAGAAAGTAGGTAACCGCCAATAGCCAAAAGTTCGGTTACCTACTTCTTAACCGCTAAGGGCGAACCGTTTACCGACTTCGCCTTGTTATATTTTTATTATATTCCAATTCCCCGAAAATGTCAATACCATTTTAATTTTTTTCAAAAAACAGTAAATCAAAAACCGACCGTATTAATAAACCATCGGTCGGGTACATAAATTTAAAAATATAAATAACTATCTTCACGTGTTAAAAATAGGTGAAATTATGCTTGTAAATGCACAAATAGTTCTTATGAGATGTAAAACCAACAAAAAGCTTTCGGGAATAAGAATCGAACAAACCGAAAACGGCAGCTGGAAAATAAACTGGGCATTTCCGATTAAGGAACTGTCATAAAATAACCTGAACATTTATACTTGTCTAATTTGTTCGACTTATTTCCAAACAGTTCCTAACCAAAAGCAGCCGCCATATTTCAGCGACTGCTTTTTTTATTTTAAAGTAATTTAGCCTTTAACCCAAAGCTTTCTAATCATATCAACAGGAATCATTGTAGCCGCAAGAACAATTACAACTCCCCAGCCTGCAAGACTGAACGGAACACAGCTGAACATCTCTCCGATAAACTTGAAAGGTGCGAGCGGAATCAAAGCACAATTTACAATCAATGCCTGAATTGCAATAATAGCGAACATAACCTTTAAGAATCCCGGATTCTTTTTAAGACCGCTGAAAATCTTAAATCCGTCATCACGAACATTAAAGCCGTTAGCCAAAGCCGCCAGAATAAACAGAACGAAATATCCCGTCAAATGCTTATCCATATCGTAAGCACCGTTTGTGTAGAAGAACTGCTTGAAGAACGGCAGCTTCAGGAATGCAAAGCTGATAATAGTCGCCCACGCACCCATTGTTACAATTTGAGCCATCATCTTTTTGCTGATAATACTCTCGTCACGGCGGCGAGGTTTCTCTCTCATATACTTTTTGAGTGCCGGTTCGTTACCGAGCATAATAGCACCCAAACTGTCCATTACAAGGTTTACAAACAAAAGGTGAGTAACCTTAAGCGGCTCTTCAATTCCAAAGAACGGAGCAATCGCACTTACTACAACAGCCGCAACGTTAATTACAAGCTGGAATTTACAGAACTTCAAAATATTATGGTAAATAGTTCTGCCGTACCATATAGCGTCTTTAATCGACTTAAAGTTGTCGTCAAGGATAACAATTTTACCTGCTTCCTTTGCAGCCTCAGTACCGCTGCCCATTGCAAAGCCTACATCTGCCCTCTTCAAAGCAGGCGAATCGTTTACGCCGTCACCCGTCATACCTACAACAAGGTTCATCTCTTGGCAAAGGCGAACCATTCTTGATTTATCTGTAGGCAAGGCTCTTGCAATAACTCTTATTCTGCGGATAATCTTCTTAACTTCATTATCACTCATACTGTTAAGCTCTGCTGAAGAAAGTGCAATATCCTTTTCACTCTTAAGCAAGCCTGCATCTTTAGCAATAGCAACAGCTGTTTCAAGACGGTCACCCGTAATCATAACAACCTGAATTCCTGCTCTGCGTACCTGTGCAATAGCAGTTTTAGCTTCGGGGCGAACCTCGTCACGAATACCCACAAGACCTATTATAACGATATCCTCGTTAATCTTGTTTTCAACCATTTTCTTTTCGGAATAACCGAACGCAAGCACACGCATTGCCTTTTCCGCAAGTTCATCAATTTTCTGGTCAAGAACAGCTTTATCAAGCGTTCTGATGTTGCCGTTCTTATCAAGATACTTTGCAGCATTTGCAAGCAATCTTTCGGGAGCACCCTTGTAGAAAGTTTTTCCTAATTTATCAATTCTAGCCTGACTAAACTTATTGGTGGAATTAAATCCCTGACTGTCCGTAACAGTGTACTCCTTAGTCTGAGCGAGGTTATTGAAAACCTCCTCACCAATAAACTTCATCAAAGCTTGGTCTGTAGCGTTGCCACCGATAACCTTATGCTGGTCATCAAAAAGCGACTGCGTATTCTTTCCGATAGCAATATCAACAAGCCCCTTAACCTTACTGTGCTTGCTGAGATTATCCAAAGGAATGGACTTTCCGTCCGCTGTAAAGAAATCCACAACCTCAAGCTTACCTTTAGTAATAGTACCGGTCTTATCGCTGAAAAGAATATTCAAAGAACCTGCTGTTTCGATACCCTCTGCTTTTCTTACAAGAACGTTGTGGTCAAGCATTTTACTTGTATTCTGCATAAGTACAAGCGAAATCATAAGCGGCAGACCCTCGGGAACTGCACAAACTATGATAACAACGGCAAGCGAAACTGCGTCTACAAATTTTTGAATAATGTCACCAATAAGATAATTGTCCGTTGTATGGAAAAATACCGACGGACCCGTACCGAGAACCGTTCCTGTAGAATCCACAACGGGAGCAAAGAAAATGAAATATGCGATATACAAAAGAGTAATAACTGCCGCACCGATATAACCGAATGTGGAAATCTGACCTGCAAGCTTTGCGAGCTTAACCTTAAGCGGTGAATCAGGCTCGTCCTCCTGCATTTCTTCCGCCATTTTACCCATCATGGTTTTAAGACCGACTTTTCTTACGTCAAGAACACCCTCACCGTCAAATACAACAGCACCTCTGAAAAGTGAATGATCGTCAACAAACGTATCGCCTGTAATTTCTTCGGCAAGCTCAAAGCCCTCATCTGCTGCGGTTTTCTTACATTCCTCGGCTTCGCCGTTCAAAGCGGAGTTGTCAACCTTAAGATGACCGTCAATCAAGATACCGTCGGCAGGAATCTTATCACCCGACTGCAAAAGCACCTTGTCGCCCTTTACAACATCGTCAACATCGATAACCGTAATAAGACCGTCCCTGTAGACCTTACACTTATCTTTTTCCGTGCTGTCCTTAAGCTCTCTGTACTTCGTATCACTTGCGACACCCGTCTTTGCCGAAACTGTAGCAACTACGAGAATAGCAACGATTGTACCGATAGGCTCGTAAATTGCCGCCTGACCCATAAAGAACATAACAATCATAATTGCCGCAATCGCAAGCAGAATTTTAATCATCGGGTCACCGAATGTTTCTTTAAATTCCGCCCAGAAAGTGGTAGGCTCGGAATCGGGAATGACGTTAGAGCCGTATTTTTCCCTTGACTTTTCGACTTCCTTATCGGTAAGTCCTTTGTATTTCACTGAAATCCCTCCAAAAAGCCGTCGGTTTGTTCTATGATTTTTATATTATTAAATTTTGAAAATACTGTCCGATACAATTCACCATAAAACGCACCGACATTTTAAATTTCTCACCGCTGCCGCATAAAAAATAACAACAGCAATGTTTTACCATTATAACACATATAAGAAAAAAGGTCAACCGTTTGAACAGCGAATAAACCACTTAAAAAAGCAAACCGTAGTAGGTTTGCCACCTCAATTATTCATTATTCTTTTTTCTTCATTATTACTGGTATCTCTTTGCAAGGTCGGAAATAGAACCGTCATTAGTACCGCTGCCTACAGCACCGAACTTCCACTCACCGTTGTGACGGTAAATTTCACCGAAAATCATAGCCGTCATACCGTTATAATTCTCCGTAAGATTATACTTAAGCATTTCCTGACCGTTTGCGGCATTGACAATTCTGATAAAAGCATTGCGAATCATACCGAAATGCTGATTTCTCTTGTAAGCGGAGTAAATATTTACCACAATAACAATCTTGTCGTACTGTGCCGGAACTTTCTGTAAGTCAATAACAATCTGCTCGTCATCGCCCTCGCCTGCACCCGTGAGGTTATCGCCCATATGCTGAACAGCACGTGTATAGTGTGTAAGGTTGCCGAAATAAACAATATCTTTTGAATCGGTAAGTCTGCCGTTTTTCAAAAGAAACGCAGACGCATCACAGTCGATATTCTGTGTCGGAGCAGAAAACAAACCTCCGAACAAACCTCCGCTTCTTGCAGGGCTTGCCTCGTCCCAGCCCAAGCCTACAACTATTCTCGAAAGTCCGGGGTTCTCCTTTGAAAGACTAACCTTTTGACCCTTTTGTAATGAAACTGACATTTTTAATTACCTCCCTGTATAAACATTATCCTACTTCAACACCATAGCTGCCGCAAAGAGCCGCAAGGCTGCCTGTATAGCCGTTACCCATAGCATTGAATTTCCATTCATCATTATTTCTGTAAATCTCTCCGAAAACCACAGCCGATTCCACTGAGAATCTTTCCGTGATATTATATCGGAGAATTTCGTTATTGGACTGTTCCTCGCTTATTCTTATGAAAGCGTCTTTCACCTGTGCAAAGCTTTGTTTTCTCAGCTCTGCTTCATAAATCGTAACCGTAAACGCAACTCTCATAATACTTGTAGGAATCATACCCAAATCTACTTTTACTCTTACATTGTAATCATTATAATTTCTTGTTGTGTTATTCGACAAAACAACTGCTCCCGAAGGATGCATAAGGTTACCGTAGAACACAAAGTCTTTTGGACCTCCTACCTTTCCCGTGGCAGTCAGCAAAAAAACAGAAACATCTAAATCCGGCAGGGGCTCGCCCGTTCTTGAGTCAAGCCGCCAGCCAAGAGTTACATCAATATTTTTAAGGTTTGGATTTCCTTTATTAAGGCTGATTTTTTGCCCTTTTAACAAATTAACCGCCATTGCTCCCCCTCCCGAAAATTAATTTGCAGGCAAATTAAATTTAATGAAGTTTTGCTTTCACAAAATGAAGTATGTCTTTACAGACACATATTTTTAAAATCTTGTATCCGCAGGATACATTTCACACTGCGAAGCAGCACTTCATCAAAAAATATTTGCCTGCAAATATTTATCACGCTACTTCTATTCCGTAATGACCGCAGAGAGCTGCAAGACCGCCCTGGAAACCGCTGCCGATAGCGTTAAACTTCCAATCTCCGTTACGCTTGTAAAGCTCGCCTACAACAATAGCCGTTTCAATCGAGAAGTCCTCGCCAAGGTCGTAATGAATAACCTCCTGACCCGTAGCCTGGTCAACAATACGAATATACGCATTTGAAACCTGACCGAAGTTCTGTCTTCTCACATCGGCATCGTAAATCGTAACGGTAAACGCAACTTTCTCAATATTCGGTGGAATCTTAGAGAGGTCAACAACAATCTGCTCGTCATCGCCGTCGCCGCTTCCGGTGAGGTTATCGCCCATATGCTCAACAGCACCGCTCTGATGAACAAGATTACCGTAGAAAATGAAGTCCTTTTCGGTCGGGCATTTACCGTTTGCTCCGAGAACAAAAGCAGAAGCGTCAAGGTCAAAGTCGTAACCTCCGTCAAACGCATTAACGTCCCAGCCCAAGCCTACCATAAGATTTTTAAGGCTCGGATTACCCTTAGTAAGGTCTACTTTCTGACCTTTTGATAAATTGATTGGCATAATATTTTCCTCCTTAATTATCCTAAGCGATTGTAATTATTATTGTTAAATCTGTTGAAATTATTATTATTGTTGTTAGAACCGCTGGGCATATGATAATTTCTGTAGAAATCCTGCTTGATATTTTCAAGTCTTGCCTTAGCGTCAACACGCTGTCTTTTAGCGTCTTCCTGAATGTTTCTTGTTTCCTCGATACCGTTCATAATCGTCTGCCAAGTTGTTTCAAGAGTTTCAATCTTGATTGAGCTTCCCGATGAAAGCTGTGCAATAAGCTTAGACTGCTCCACGGTATTCTGTGCATTTCTGATTAAAAGCTCGTTCGTCTTCTGGTCAAGTGCCGAAATAGCGTCTGCCTGAATCTTCTGACGCTTAAGCATAATAGCCTGTGCAAGAGCCTGTTTAAACACAGGAAGAGTAATGATAAACGCAGAGTCGATTTTTCTCACAAGATTAAGATTACTGAACTCCATAGTCTTGATAAGCGGCACGGACTGCATTGCAACACTCTCGGCAACTCTCAAATCGTGAACTCTCTGCTCCAGCATTGAAAGAGCCTGTTCGCAGGACTGAATCTCAAACTGAATAGCCGAATCCCCCGTTACGGCAAGGTCGTCTTTTCTCTGGGCAATATAACCCTCAATCTCACGGCAGCCCTGCTCGCCGGCAAGAATGTACTTTACAAGCTGGTGATAATAGTCAACATTGGCATTAAACATATCCTCAAGCCTTTTGTTGGTCTGAATAATCTCCGTTTCATACTGCTTAAGCTGAACGTAAATTTTATCCACTTCATCGCCCATAGTATTGTATTTGTGAAGAATTTTCTCAATACGTTTTTTCTCGTTTGCAAAAATCTTTCCGAAAAAGCCCTGCTTATCTTCCTGAAGCTCGTCAACATCGAACACACTCATAATCTTGGCAAGTGAATTAAGCATAACGCTTGAATCGTCAAGCTGTGAAAGATTTACGTTGTTAAGAACAACATCGGACGCTTTAGAAACCTTATCGGCAGCCTCCGCACCGAACTTTACAATGGTGTTCACATCATCAAGCTGAATCTTGCTTACAAGTGCGTCAACCTCTGGAGAGTTGACAAGTTGAGCCGTCATCTCCTGTCTGTCGGCAACAATGTCGTACTTAGGCGGCTCTTCCTTGACAAGAGAAACCGTCTGCCCGACGGGTCTTGCGGTAGGAACAGGCTGCTGACTGCTGTCAATCTTATTAAAATTAATTCCCATATCTACTTCCCTTTCTTAAAAATATTGAATATTGAATTTTTGCTATTCTTCTTGGCAGGCTTGCCTGTCGGAATTTTCATTTTAGGAGTTTGCAAACCATACATATATTCGCCGATTTGATGCTCGTCAAGAATGCTTTTTGAAAAGTGCATCTCAACCGTCTGATATCCTGTCGGCACAAAAAACACAACGTCAAACCCGATGAGATTTAAGAACGCCGCAATAATTGCATCTTCCTGTGTAATCGGAAACTCACTCGGATTGACATAAATAAATTTAGGATTGGTTTTTGTAAAGTCAAATTTTTGTATAAGTCGGATAAGTTCCGTTTGAAGATTAAGAACAGTCGTAACAATATTATACTCAGTACCGTTTACAAAAGTTCCGTTAATCAAACGTGAATCTATCAGTAATTGCAGCTTATCGAGAATGTAGTTTTGAGTTTCCTCACGAAGCATACCGTAGCGGTAATATCTGTCGTGCATAATAACATTTCTCTGTAACTGACCGTTTCTGAAATAATTTGCAGAATTATACTTCAGAGGATTGGGAGTATTCGGAGATATATACGGAACATTCGTGATTAAGAATGTATCCTCTGTTAAAAGTTCTCTTATAGTTTGCCAATACTTATTAACGTTTCCGTCCTTAACGCCCGACACCTTAGAAAAAATAACGGGAATATTAACCGTATCTTCATACGTACTGAAATTCGGGCGGAATTTAGTTTCCTGTTCCCAAAGTATTGCAATTTCCTCATACATAGTTTTCAAAGTAACGGTATTTGCTTTATTGTACTGATAATTTCTATATATACCCGTATCGGAATATAAAGCTTCGTCAAGCTCTCTCTCTGCGTGATATGCAACAGTCGCAATCTGCAAACCGCTGCTTTCCGTTGGGAAAGCACTCATATTCAGAGATTGCTGATACTGCAATTCAAAAAGTACATCATCTTCAAGAATACATTTGGTATTAAGATTAGGTACAAGAATAAGCAAATCGCAGGGAAGTTTTGAAAGCATTTTACAAAACATAACTTCAAATTCCGTATGACAGCCGCCCAGAAATATAAACACCGACACAAACGGCATACTCCAATTGTTAAACAGCGGCCGCATATATCTGTAAAGCCAACACAACAGATAAACACCTCTGTTGGTAAGCTTATTCAAATTCATATCGGGTTTATCCGATTCTTCAAGCATAACATCAACAAAAGCCTTTACCATAAGCTTTTGAAGCTCGGCATTCTGCGGAAAAAAAATTTTCCTTGCAAAATCGGCAATCATCTGATTAGTCTTGACATAATTGCCCCTTTTCAGCATTGCCACTTCCTGCGGAGTTGGCAGCGGAATCTCGTTTTCTACAATACAAAAACCTCTTCCGCTGTTTTTTATATCAAGATAAAATTTATATAAATCATTCTGAAATGTTACCTTATCTTCAACACCGTACATTCTGCAAAAGGCATTGTAAAAAAGTTTCGGGTCGTCACCTCTTGTAACAGGTGCTTTTTTTATATCCTCGAGAATCTCGCCCGAAAGCCACGCATTTGTACAGTTTTGAATATTTGGTTTAGTGCCGTAAATCAGTTCTCTTTCGGCTTTTTCGTTAATTGCAATCTGAATATTCTGCAAGCTGAAACCTTTATGAAACTCTTTCAAACCCGACATTTCAAGCTTATCGGAAAGCATTGAGCGAGGGTCGAGATTATCGTAACCCTCCGCACCGCAGGGCATTAAAGCAAGAATATCACAGCCTGCATTACTGAGTACACTGAGCATATACAAATCGTATATTCCCATATCTCCCAGATAAAGCACCTTGGGAATATCATTTTCACAAATACGGCTGACAGTCCCCTCAAACCGATAGTAGAGCCAGCACATAAATTTAACATAAGTATTTCTGATGATATCATCGTTCTTTCCTAAATTTCTCAATGCAAGCAAAGCACCGTAAAGGGAATCCGCAAGTGATGTGCATTGCCGATTGTTAAGCCTTGGAAGCCACCTGTTAAGCGACTGACCAATAAAAAACTTGTCAAGCTTGAAGAGATTTCCCATCATTTCGGCAAAGAACGATAAATTTCTTCCATCAGGATTTGGAATTTTCCCCTCAAGGATAACACCGTTTTTATGTGCGACTTCAAAATATTTCAGAATAAAATTATATACATTGTCATTGTAGCCGTATACTCTGTAAAAGAATACACCTTTCTGATTTCTCTTATCCAACTGAAGAAAATAATCATTCAAATCTTGGATTTTTTTATGTTCAAACATTTTACTGTTCACCTATTTTAATGAAAGTTCATCGAGCCGCCAACAGCAGAACCCACGCTTTCGCCTAAGCCGTCAAGACCGCCACCGCCGATTCCTCCGGTGTTATTGGTGTTATCGGTGCTATTATTATTGGAGGAGGTTTTATTTTTATTAAGATAATAACCCAGAATACAGCCGCATATACCGCCGACAATATGACTTATATTTGAAATATTGCTTTCAACAAATGCGACTTCCAAAATCTGTTCGCCCAAATACAAAACGGCAACAAGGATAAAAGTAAGAGGGATTTCTCCTTCTCTCATACACGTCAAAGACGAAAGTAAAATAAAGGCAAATACAATTCCGCTTGCACCCAGCGTCATAGCGTCGGGGCAGAATATAAAATTAACAACGCCCGTCACGAAAGCCGTAACAGTCATAACCAGAAGTATACTCTTTGACCCGTACTTTTCTTCAAGCAGCGGTCCGACAATCAGCAATGTCATCATATTTCCCATATAATGCTCAATATCTGCGTGACCCAAAGCGTGACCGAAAAATCTCACATAAGTAAGTGGATTGAGAAGCGACGAACGATAAACACTGAAAAGATAATAAGTTGCCATATCATCGGTAATATACTCCACAATCAAAGCAATCAAGCACACAATCGCAAACCAAAGAACCACCGGAGAGTTAAAGGAAACCTTGACTTTCTTTCGATTGGAATTGGCAAGCGTATTAGGCTGATTGGGATAATAGCCCAACGGAGCTTGAACGTAGTTTGAATAATAATTTGCGTAACCGTTTTGATTATTTGAATAACCTGTCGGAGTTTGGCTGTAACCGCTTTGATTATTGGCATAGCCTGTCGGAGTTTGGCTGTAACCGCTTTGATTATTGTTATAGCCTGTCAAGCTTTGGTTATATCCTGCACGGTCGTTTGTGAAACCCGATGAATTTGAACCGTAATCCGACTGATTATTTGTATAATCGGTACTATTAGTATTATAACCGTTATACGAATTAAAATCATTCACAAATTATCATCTCCTATCCTTTTAACAAATATACCTCGCTGATTTTAGCCTTATAATAGATTATACCATAAGTGACTATTTTTAACAAGATATTTTTGGATTTTTTATTAATTTATTTACAAATTTTTTACGCACCAAAAATTACAACCCTCGAACTGCATTAAGAATACAAATTCAAGAGTTTATTTTTTATATATAATTACCTTATAATCTCGGGTATCTCGATATAGGAAACAATCTTATCCTCTTCATCATCAATATTCCACTGTAAATCCTTACCCAAAAGCTTGTTTAATGCAATATTGGGAATATTCACTCCCGAAGCCAGACAGCTCATTTGCAAACCTCCCGACATCCTTGTATTGACCTCCAAAAGGTAAAGCGTGCCGCCGTCATATCTGAACTGAACATTGCACGGATACTGCAAATTGACCTTATTCAGAACATTCGCCGTCATACTGATAATTTCAAGGTCATATACAACACGCTCCTCACGAGTAGGGGTTTTAATCCTAGGAATAGCAATAGTACCCGTGTCCGTCCTCAGACAGTCAACGCTGACTTCCAGACCGTCCAGATACGGCATAACCATTAAATCATCAAATGCTTCCTTAGTTGAAAGAGCCGTGTATAAGTCGTTATAACTGATACTTGTACCCTGATACATTCTCAGCCTGTCAAATTCATTGACATTCTCTATAATCTTCCTAAAGCTCATTCCGCCCTCGTCACGCACAAACTTCACACAAACTTGCTTGTGATTTTTCCTCAAAGCGTCATAAGCTTTCGCAAAATCCTCGGCATTATTAACTTTGAAATAGTCGGGAATATTAATATTCTCGTAATTTCTGAAATGCTCATAGGCTGCCGCTTTATCGTTTAAGAAATCAATAACCTTGAAATCGTCTGCCAAAACCTTAACGCCAATTTCTTCAAAACGTGATTTGTTTTTGCTGATTTCAACCATATGTCTGCGTGGCACAAAAACATCAACGTTATGCTCCCTGCAAAAATCCAGACAATACAAAATGTACTCCTCGCCGTAAATATGCGGCTCTTCGTACCATTCGTCACAGACTTTCTGAATCACCGAATCAATCCGCAGGTTAGTTCCTATTACAAAGATTTCGTTTTCTTCGTCCTCTTTAATAAGTTCAATCAGTCTGTAAGCCGTACTGAACCAATGATTAAACCAAACTTTTATCATCTCTAAAAGATACCTCCAAACATCTGTTATAGTGAATACTTTTTTTAAAAATACTCCAATTTATCTGCAATTTCCTCGGTACTCCTTGAAGAAAAAGTTTCCTCGGGAAAATTCCAATCGTGATTTTTTATAACGTTAGGAACTGTTGGGAAATAAGTTGAACAATTTAGACAAGTATAAATATTCAAGTTATTTTCTGACAGTTCCTTAATTATAAATGTTCTGTTTCGACAGGTTATGCGTCTGCAAGCTTTTTTATAATACCGCAGGTCTTGTAATGAGTAAGCGGATAATATTCAATCGGCACTTTCTTTTCCTCTGCAAGCCTTACAATATGAGCCAAATCATCTGCCCCTTTGTACTTCTCGTCAATAAGAACTTTCCACGGAACACGTCTTAACAAAACTCTTGTAGTTTCACCTATTCCCGGCTTTACAAGGTTAATATCCTCAATGCCGAAATGCTCCGCAATTCTCCGAACCTCGTCAACGCCTTTTCCGCTCAAAACATTTTCCGAAACATCTGCAAATCCGTCAAGTTCAAACTCCTTCTCAATCGCATTTATAAACTCATACGAAAGGTCGGAATCTCTCAGCTCGCCGTAATAAACAGCACCGTGAAAATCATCTTCTTTGATAATATCATCTCTCAAAAACGTACGGCTCACAAGACCCGAAATTGTACTGTTCAAACACGAACTCGGAATCAAAATATCCTCGTGAGTTCCGCAAAGTTCCGTCACGTTCGCAGGGTCGGCAACTACCGCAATATCAGCTGATACGTTCGGGTATGCCGCAAGCTCCTTTTGAAGCTCACCCAGAATAGCACCCTTGCCAATCCAGCCGTCAACAAAAAGCAGATTTTCACTGCCGTGAATGTCAATCAGATATTGAAGAGCATTTTTGTCAATACCTCTTCCACGAATAATAGATATCGAATAATGCGGAATATTGATATTATACTTAAGCTTAATATATCTTTTAATAAGAATGCCTATAGGTATTCCTGCCCTTGCAAGCGACACCAAAACGACATTTTTACCCTTTTGGTCAATGATTTTATCGGAAAGCTTTCCAACCGCCAAAGCCGTCGGCTTCGCATACGCTTTCAAGGCTTCCTCGTAAACCTGCATATACTTCTCCGTGGGAACATACTCAATAGGCAGCATTTCACAGTAGTGTCTGCCCGACTGAATAAGCCTTTCACGCTCCTCCGTGGACTGCGGCTCGACAAGCCCCGTCACATCTTTCAAAAGCAGTATTACATCATCGGGAGTATATGATGTCTTTACAAAATATTCGCTGTCCTTAATCATTTCTGCACCACCTGTATACATTAATATTGTCGTTGCCGACAAACTTCAACGCATTCACAAGAGTATTAACACCTATTAAATCCTCATATGTTGAATCGGTAATAACAATCGCACAATCATATTTTCTCAGATTGTATATAAACGTTTTGCGGTTAACGTCATAAAAGCTTGCAAGTTCAAAACGTTTTTGCACGGGATAATCTTCCTCCGTACTCGTCACAATCGGACTTCTCGTAGTGGAATGCGAAAAAGCGGAAATACCCAAATTCCCGAATTGTTCCGAAACGTACAATGCAGGGTACATAAATTCCTCAGTGCCGATAACCGCCATAGTCTTGACATTGTTCAAATCCGTGCGTTTTTCAATCTCCTCAAACAGCTTTTGACAAGCGGCATTATAGTCATTGCCGTTCACAAGTCTTCGGGTATTAAGATAATTTTCAGTAATATTCGTAACTATAACATCCGTATTTGTCACATCTTTATTGATATACTCACCGTCACCCTTAAATCTGTCGGCAATCTCCGTATAAGTGCTGTGGTCTGTTTTCACAAGGTAATGAACATTGATATCACGCTCTCTGTAACGACCGACCGCTTCTTCGTCCATACCGTTTAAAAGCGACGCAACCGAAAACTTAACCTTATCGGGATAAAGCTTCTCTATTATATCAACAATTTTCATTATAGTATTTCCTGTTGTAACTTCGTCCTCAACAAAAACAATTCTGTCCGTGCCGTCAATCACGGAATCAATATCATTCTTGACAAGCTTCTGTTCCGTTGCGTGGCTGTGCGACTCGGTGAAATAAAGATACTCAACATTGTCAATCTGTTCTCTTGTAGTCTGCATATAATCACAGCCCAAAGTCACCGCAAGCCTTGCCCCGATAGCGGTCGCCGTTTCGGCAAAACCGACAAGCAAAAGCTTTTCGTTATTATTATAACTCTTTTCAACACATTTTGCAAGAGTGTCGAAAACATTAAATGCAGTTTTACCGCTAACGGGAATATGCTTGCCCTGCAATCTGTTCACAACAAGATATTTCCTTTTATTATTATTCTCACGCTTTGCTATTGAAACCATTTCTGTTTTCACTTGTTAATCTATCCTTTCTCCGTTTTTACCCAGTGGTCAAGACTTATCCACTAATAAACCGTCTTCTTTTTGATTTTCACTTGTTATTTTTTCCCGTTCTCCGTTTTCCTTTACTCTGTAGACATATCCGACACCCTCCGTGTTTACTTCGTGGTCAAGACTTAATATCCAATCGTAAAACTCGTTCATTTCTACACTGGAAATTCCGTCGCAGTCGTAAACTGCGATAAATTTTAAGTTCGTTAAGTGCATAAGCGGTCTAACGCTTGTAATATCGGTATAACACAAATCAAGCTCTTCAAGTGCAAAATCATTTTCAAGCGGACGAATGTCGGTAATCTCCGCACCGTACAAATTAACCTTTCTAAGCTTAGTTTTGTTTTCAAGTGCGGTTATGTCTGTTATAAGCGGTTTTTTCTCATCGTTATAATAATTCTGCATAGAAGAAAACACTTCCAAATATTTCATATTCTGCACGGCAGATATATCATAAACATTGGTATAGTCAAGATACAGTTCACGCATTTTAACAAGATTTTCAAGTGCGGTTATATCTCTGACGTTTGTATGATTTAAATTCAGCACTTCCAGATTAGTCAAATTCTCAATGCCCGAAATATCGGAAAAACTGTTATTGATATATTGCAAATGAAGCTCACGAAGTGACGTTATCTTTGAAATATCTCCAAGTGAATCCAATTCTGTACAAATCGTAAAAGATTTCAGGTTGGGAAAATTCCCCGAAAACTTCGGTGAAAAATGCTCAACCCGACTTGAAATCCAAAGTGTTTCAAGCGACTGCATATCACTCAGCGGACTGATGTCGGGAAAATCTACATCAAGGATAATTTCTTTAATATTCCGCTTCGCAACCTCCGAAAGCGTTTCATTGTTCATACTGTCGTCACCCAAAAACAGATAACAGCGTTCCGAATGCGGATAACTATTATCTGCTCTGTAATTCTCCCGAAATTTTCGGCCTCTTTCCAACGAGGAAATTTCCAAAGCATTGGTATTCTCGGGTATTTCAGCGACAGACCAAACCCCGATAGAATTAATTCCTTTATCGACTATTGTATCTTTTGAGTGAGAAAACACATAGTCCGACACACCGATTGTAATTCTGACCACAAACAAAACACAAAAGATTAACAATAAAACAATATGGATTAACCATAAAGCAACATTTTTTTCTTTAAGCTTACCTTTCATTTTAATACCTCCCAAATTTCCAATACCATACACTTTACTAAAAAATGTTTAAGATTTACTGCTTTTCTTTCTTTGACCGGCAATTCGCTATGCTCTTGCCTGTTTTGGTTTTAGCCGAAAGATACGTTTTTTGTGTGGGCTTTTATTTTTTGTTATTTTGCTGTTGACAGTTCGTTTAGTTTCGCTGAGGGCAGTTTATTTTTCTACGCTAATTTGTTTCGTCAGCGACCAAAGGCTCTGCCTTTGGAAACCGCAAGCCTTGTAAGGCTTGACCGAACTTTTAACAAGCTTCGCCTCCCCGAACGCTCTATTCTTTAACTCCGAAAACGTCCGCCAAAATACGAACTTTCTCCGCCCAGATACAATGTGTTTTGTATTCGTTCATTCTCTCCTTAGCCTGACTTCCCGCAACAAGCGAAGCGGAATTTGTACTCCAGTTAAGAATTGAATTAGCGTCCTGCAAATCCTTAAGCGACACCTTATACGCATTATGAACAACCTCGATTTGATTAGGGTGAATAACCGTTTTACCGATAAAACCGCAGAGAATATCCCCGACAATTTCGTTTTTAAGACCCGTATCCCAATTACTGCCGTTGAAATACTCCCACACAGGCCCCGAGATAACATAATCAAGACCGAACACCGTTACAATGTCGCTGAAAATATTCGACACAGGCTTGATGTCGTGAATACTTTCGTTGCTGTGTCTTCTGAAACCGAACTGCTTGCAAAGGTCATTTCCGCCCACTCTGATGTTAAGCACAAGAGGTTCAATTCTTTTCAGCTTATCCCTGATACCGTACAGAACATCATAGCGTTCACGCAAATCAACCATTGCCTGACTTTCAAGAATCGGCATCATATATATAGTACGTTTGTAAAGCTTGTTGATTTTTATAATTTCGTCTATGTATTCGTCCGCCGTTTCGGGAATAAACTTCGGAATAATAAACCCCGTTACAAGACATTGAGCCTTGCCGAGCTTCTTCATAATACTGCAAATCTGTTCACATTCACGAACTCTTACAAATATTTTCGGAATAAAAAACTCTTCGCTTTGACTGTGAACGTAAAGTTTTTTAAGGGATTTAATCATAATCTCTTCGGCTTGCTCAACAAAATCATCGGCGATAGTATCTTCTAAGCAAAGTGCGAGCGAATAATGTCTGCCGAGTTTTTCGCTCACTATTGAACGCACAATACTTTCCTTGTTAGCCGGGCAGTATAACAAAGCACCGACACTGTAATAAATATTACCGTCTTTCATATTTTCTACATTCTCCTGTCCATTTTCACAATAATTTCTTTTGCATTTTCATATACACATAATAAAAAATATCTTCCTTTTCAAACCAACTCCCGACAATCACAATTACTCATTTCATTAACTTTGCCAATCAAAAAACTTTCCTATACAAAACCAAACTTCCGCCTGTCACAATTACGCATTCAATAAACCTTGCCACAGCAAACCAACTGCCTCCCACCAAAAACCAACAATTACGCATTAACAAGATTATATCATAAATCCGAAAAAAATGGTAGATATTTTTAATAAATTGTGGTATAATTATGGTGTAAATTTTTGCAAAAGGCGGTACCTTTATGTCTGACACTAACACAATACTTCAAAACTCCCAAAACATCAAAAGTATTCCCGACTTTGTAAACCATAACCCAAGCGGAGATAACAACGTTTTCGTATGTCTTGTAGGCGAAAACAACTCCTATTTAACCGACATCTCAAATATGGATAACAAACTTCGTGGAACATTCGCCTATAACAGAATATCCTCTCTCCCCACTCTTCCCCCTGATAAGGTCGGCTTTTACGAGAATAAGTACAACGAATGGCTCAGAAACTTCAAACGCAAAGCACCCACAGCGGCAACGGTATATAATGAAAAGCTGTCGGAACAGCTTGCCGCCGCTTTGACCCAAACACTTGACCTTTTCCGAAAATCAAGAAAAAACACAACCGACTCAATCGAAAAGAATTTTGCAATGAATCTTCTTTTTCGATACGATTTCGCCGTAAAAGATACGGTGAGCGACAGCCGTGCTTCGGACGGCATAAAAATAGTCGGTGAGAACGTTTCAAAAATTCAGGAATATCTTTTTTATTGTATGCTTGCCCTCACGGGTGCGGACGTTTTGCTTCTGCAAAATAAAAAGGATTTGGATATCCCCTCAAAAAATCTGAACGTTTTCGCTGTTACCGTTCTCGGTCATCTCGGAAATACAAACATTCCCCCGTTTACAAAAATACATACTCAGACGTTAAAGCCCGATTACAGAAACAACTATACTCCTCCGACACCTCAAAACAGTAACCCCACCGTAAAAATACCTCCACGCAGCAGAAAACAGCCTGTCCCCTCGGTACAGCCGCAGCCCCGACAGAACAGCAATCCCGCAGTTACAATCCCTCCACGTCAAAACAGACAAAATACCCCCGTACAGCCGCCTGTTCCCCGACCGTCCCTACCGACCCGACCACCGCAAGCTCCTCAGCCTGTACGCAGTACTCCCTATGTTCAGCCGACAATTCCGCAAAGGCAGGAAAAAAGCTATGAGGATTTAGCCGTGCTTGCTTCGTCCGTTGTTCAGATTTTCGGCATTCAGCATAAACCCGGCGACCCCGACAAATTCCGTATACTCGTAAGCGGTTCGGGAATTATGATTTCACGCAACGGCTATATCTTAACCAATTTCCACGTTGCGAAACAGTCGAACGAATATGCAATAAGAATCGAAAACGACGAAAGAGTTTACTTCACAAACAGCATAGTAAAGTATCACCCCGATTTCGATTTGGCAATTCTGAAAATCGATCGAGTACTTACTCCTCTCCCGATTTACAACGGCACTAAACCGCTTGTTCGTGGTCAAAAGGTAGTTGCGATAGGCAGTCCCGAGGGATTGTTCAACACTGTTTCGGACGGAATTATTTCCGCATTCAGAACAATTGACGGAGTTAATATGATACAATTCACCGCTCCGATTTCAAGCGGAAGTTCGGGCGGTGCTGTTCTCAACATGTACGGCGAGGTTATCGGAATAAGCACATCGGGCATTGACGACGGTCAAAACATCAACTTCGCCGTCGGCTACGATATAATCCGTAACTTTGCAAGAGGAATTATACAATAAATAATAATATACTTCCCACTATTGCAAATCTCACATATCTTTCGGCTAAAATTCCGGCATACTGCGTCAGTCACCCTTGACTTGCGTCAGCAAGCCTGCGGATGTCTTCCTTGTCA
>CACWTQ010000011.1 GCA_902763835.1 uncultured Ruminococcus sp.
TCGGCGGACAACGTCCGCAGGAAAATGGTAAATCTTTTTAATCTTGAGTATAATTTAAACCGAAAGATATTATTTTAAGGGTTGCTTTAAAAAAATTTTTATTTAATTTCGCTGAGGGAGTTTGCTTTTCTTTGCATGTTGCTTTTGTCAGCGAGCAGGACTCTGCCCTTGCATGGTGCAAGACCACTAGGAACACCTGCCAATCGTCTTCTTAAGGTGTTCTTTCAACCTCAAGCTTTTGAAAAGCTTGTGCGAAACTTTATTTCTAACATTGAACGGAGGTTTTTTATATGGGCGATGAAGAATCCAATATTAAGCTTCGCAGAGAGCGAATGAAGAAAAAATATCTTGAATACGGCATTGACATTTTTGAAAAACACGAGTTGCTGGAAATACTTCTTTATTACTGCATTCCCAAAAAGGATACGAATATAATAGCTCATAAGCTTATGAATAAATTCGGCACTCTTTCCGGAGTTTTAGATGCTCCGTATGATTTGATTGTTGAATCGGGAGTTTCTGAAAATACAGCGTTCCTGCTTAAATTTCTCACGGATTTTATGGGCGTTTACAGAAATGACAAGCTTCAAAACAGGAGTAGGGTTGTAAACAGAGATATTCTTCCCCAGCGGCTTATAAATCTTTATCTGAGTAAAAAAACGGAAATGGCATATTTGATTTTGATGGATTTGAATTTGAAAGAGCTTTATTCGGGAATAGTAAGTCAAGGTTCGATTATAAATACCGAATTGAATATTCCGAAAATCTGCGAGCTTGCAATCCACCATTCGGCGAAATATGCCATAATTGCACATAACCACCCCGGAGGAACGTCCTTACCTTCTCAGGCAGACATTATGGCAACTATCAATCTCTATCAGACCTTGAAACATTTAAACGTTACTTTAATCGATCATTTTGTAGTTGCCGGAGATGATTGTGTTTCGTTTTATGATGCCGGAATTATGTTTAAGTCAAAGGAAGAATTTATGGGCAGCAACTTTTATAACAGTTCTCTTTTGGGTTAGATTAAAAACAGTGAAAACAATTAGGAGTAATAATAAAATGAAAATATTATCAATAGAAAGCTCCTGTGACGAAACGGCGGCGGCAATTGTCGAGGACGGCAGAAATGTCCTGTCAAGTGTGGTCGTGTCACAGGTAGAAGAACATAAGCTTTACGGCGGTGTTGTTCCCGAAATAGCCTCCCGCCGTCATGCCGAAGCCATAACGGAAGTTGTAAACGAAACTCTCGAACAGGCAAGCCTGACTTTGAACAGCCTAGATGCCGTAGCTGTGACATATGCACCGGGGCTTATCGGTGCATTGCTTGTAGGTGTGAATTTTGCAAAAGGCTTGTCTTATGCCACAGGTCTGCCGCTTATTCCGGTTCATCATCTACGTTCGCATATCGCCGCAAACTATATCACCAATCCCGAACTGAAACCACCGTTTCTCTGTCTTGTTGTTTCGGGCGGTCACAGTCATATCGTCGCAGTTGAGGACTACACAAAAATGAAAATCATAGGTAAAACTCGTGACGATGCCGCAGGCGAGGTTTTCGACAAGGTTGCACGTACTATGGGTATGCCGTACCCGGGAGGTATAAATCTTGACAAGGTTGCCGAAAACGGTGACGAAAATGCGTACGTGCTTCCGCACCCGAAAGTTGCAGACGCACCGTATGATTTCAGTTTTTCGGGTCTTAAAACCGCTGCTATCAATATTATTCATAACGCATCTCAAAAAGGGGAGCAGGTCAATGTCGAAAATCTTTCCGCTTCTTTCCGAAAAGCCGTTGTGGATTGTCTTATTGATGATTTTCTGAAAGCCGCACAGGATTTCGGTTATAAAACTCTTGTTATTGCAGGAGGAGTTTCCGCAAATTCTCTTCTGAGAAGACGGCTTGAAGAGGAATGCAGTAACCAAGGATATACATTGTATAAGCCCGAGCTTAAGCTTTGCGGTGACAACGGTGCGATGGTCGGTGCACAAGCATATTATGAGTATCTGAGCGGAAACACTGCAAACCTTGATCTCAACGCAGCGGCTACAATGTCGATTGAAAAAGGATAATTTTCAAAACAGTAATATCACCGTACACACAATATTTATAAACAGAAAGGAATCTTATCAATGAACACTACAATAAAAGATATGTTCGAAAGAAGAAGCACAAGAAATTTCAAATCAGACCCTGTTCCGAAAGAAATCATCGACCAAATCATAGAGGCAGGTCTTTACGCAGCAAGCGGCAGAGGCAAACAGGCATCAATTATAATTGCCGTTACTGATAAAGAGTTAAGGGATAAACTCTCCGAAGCAAACCGTAAAATCGGCGGCTGGAAAGAGGGGTTCGATCCGTTCTACAATGCCCCTGTTGTTCTGATAGTGCTTGCTGATAAATCTTGTCCCACAAGCGTTTATGACGGCAGCCTTACTATGGGTAACCTTATGCTTGCCGCACATTCTTTGGGTATTGCAAGCTGCTGGATTCATAGGGCAAAACAGGAGTTTGAACTTGACGAGTATAAGGAAATTTTGAGTTCACTTGGCATTGACGGCGAGTACGAGGGTGTGGGTCATTGTATTCTCGGATATGCTGCCGAAGAATTGCCGAAAGCTGCACAGCGTAAAGAAGGACGTGTGTTTTATATATAAATGCAATTTTTAAATTTTAAAAATTCGTAAACGCCAAATGAATAAACGTTAAAACCGCTTCCGACAAGAAATTTCATCTCAATTTTGACGGATTGAAAAAATTAAATTCATCTAACCAATTATATAATATAATCATAAATTTAAAATATCGTGCAAAAATTTTCAAGTGATATGTATAACTGAATTCGATAAATTATAAAACTGCTTGAGTATTGCCAAAAAAGTCACCTGTTTTGTGCTTTAATACTTTAAAGGATTTGTGCATTTTTTACGTTAATAGTGAACTGATTATTAAATTAGTAAAAAATGCAATTTTTCTATTGAATTAATTCAAAAAATGGTGTATAATCATATTGTATCAAAAGTGCCGAAGCTTTGGCACGAAAGGAGTTAATTAAAATGACTAATAACAAATCGGTTCTTTCATGGGTTGAAGAAATGAAAGAACTCGTTACACCTGATGAAGTTGTATGGATTGACGGCTCTGCCGAGCAGCTCGCTGCTTTGAAAGCTCAGGCTGTTGAGTCCGGCGAAATGATTAAGCTTAACGAGGAACTTCTCCCCGACTGCTACCTCCACAGAACAAGAGAGAATGACGTTGCTCGTGTTGAAGCAAGAACATTCATTTGTTGCCGTGAAGAAGAGAATGCAGGTCCTACCAACCACTGGATGGATCCTCAGGAAGCTTACAAAATGCTCTTCGATATCGCTAAGGGTTCTTACAAGGGCAGAACAATGTACGTTATCCCTTACTCAATGGGTCCTGTAGGTTCACCGCTCGCTCAGATTGGCTATGAGGTTACGGATTCTATCTACGTTGTACTTAATATGTCTATTATGACAAGAGTTGGCACAGCAGTTGAAGAGGTTCTCGGCGACAGCGAAAACTGGATTAAGGGTCTTCATGCAAGCTGCGACATCGACCCCGAGAAGAGATATATCACTCACTTCCCGGAGGATAACTACATTATCTCTGTAAACTCCGCTTACGGCGGAAACGTTCTCCTCGGTAAAAAGTGCTTCGCTCTCAGAATCGCTTCCTACCTCGGCAAAAATGACGAGTGGATGGCTGAACATATGCTCATTCTCGGCATTGAGAATCCCGATGGTGAAACAAAATATGTTACAGCTGCGTTCCCGTCAGCTTGCGGTAAAACAAACCTTGCTATGCTCATTCCTCCGAAGAGCTACCTCGATGCAGGCTATAAGGTATGGACTGTAGGTGACGATATCGCTTGGATGAGAAAGGGTCCTGACGGCAGACTTTGGGCTATTAACCCTGAGAATGGTTTCTTCGGTGTTGCACCAGGTACAAACCAGAAGTCTAACCCGAATGCTCTTGCATCTACAAAGAAAGGTACTATCTTCACGAACGTTGCCCTCAACCTCGACAACAACACAGTTTGGTGGGAGGGTCTTGACAAGAATCCGCCCGAGAATGCTATCGATTGGCTCGGCAAGCCTTGGAACGGCAAGACAAGCGACGTTAAGGGTGCTCATCCAAACAGCCGTTTCACAGCTCCTGCAAAGAATTGTCCTTGTATCAGCGACAAGTTTGATGACACTTCGGGTGTTCCTGTTTCCGCTATCATCTTCGGCGGCAGACGTGCTACAACAACTCCGCTTGTATATCAGTCGAGAGATTGGAACAACGGTGTATTCGTAGGTTCTATTATGGCTTCCGAAACAACAGCTGCTGCTACAGGTGCTGTTGGTCAGCTCAGACATGACCCGATGGCTATGCTTCCGTTCTGCGGTTATCATATGGGTGACTACTTCAAACACTGGATTGAGATGGGCGAGATTCTCGGTGACAAAGCTCCGAAGATCTTCAACGTAAACTGGTTCCGTGTTGATGAAGATGGCAACTTCTTGTGGCCGGGATTTGGCGATAACTTCCGTGTTCTTGAGTGGATTCTCAAGAGATGTGAGGGTAAGGCTGAGGCTGAGGAAACACCTATCGGTTATGTTCCAAGACCTGAGGACATCAACCTTGAGGGTCTTGACATCAATATCGAAACTCTCAAGACTATTCTCTACATCGACAAAGAGAGATGGACAGCTGAAACAGAAGAGATTGCCAACTACTTCAAGATCTTTGGCGACAAGCTTCCGAAAGAGCTTGCAGACGAGCTTGCAGGCTTGAAAGAAAGACTTGCTCAGTAATTTAAATTACGCAATTGTATAAATTATAACTATATATCCGCTCACGGCTGTCGCTTTTTGGCTGCCGTGAGTTTGGTGTATATTTGAGGGGTATTATGACAAATAAATTTAAAAGGATTCTTGTCTGTACAGCAGCAAGTGTGCTGATAATTTTATCAAGCGGCTGTGCAATAAATGAAGCTGTCGATAATATCAAGGGCGATGTATTTGAAAATGTAAAATTTGATGACGACAGCAGCTACACTTCCGTTCCCGTAACGGAAAGCGTTGATTGTGAATATTACGAATCAAACGGCGAAATTACTTTCGGTTACGATTCTTTATATACAGAAAGTCAGATAGATTGCTATAAAAGTATCAGCGAGGCTGTTTACAGAATTGCTGAGGAAAAAAGCGATACGGGTTTTTATCCTGTAGGTAAGGTGACTGTTTCAGACAAGGATTTCACCGAAAAGGATATGGATATTTGTATCAAAGCGTATACAATGGATCACCCCGAGGTGTTTTGGTTGACTAACCGCTATTCATACGGTTCAATGGGCAATAAGGCGGTTATACAGCTCTATTCATATGTCGGAGGTGAGGAATGCCGAAAATATATCGAAACATTGAATAACACTATAAATGAAATTGTTACCAACATTCCAAACGGTCTGAAACAATATCATCTTGAAAAATACATTCATAACACGGTTCTTGAAAACTGCACATATGCAACAGGTGTGACAACTTCCAATGACGGCTGGGAAGAATTTACTGTGTACGGTACATTGGTCAACGGAAGTGCTGTTTGTGAGGGATATGCACATTCAATGTGTTTGCTTTTGAATAAGGTTGGTATTGATTGTTACTATGCTAACGGCTACGGTGAAAATTCTCCGCATATGTGGAATACCGTGAATATTGACGGGAATTGGTATCACCTTGATGCAACGTGGGACGACAACGAAAATGCCTACTTTAATTATTTTAATCTTGATGATGAACAAATTCGTGAAGATCATGTAATTTCTCCACTTCTCGATGATATTAAGGATAATGACAGTTTGGGCGATGTGTACAATCTTTACTTGCCTGAGTGCAATTCCGACAGTGCGAATTTTTTTGTTGTCGAATCAACGTATATATATGATTTTGAAGAAAGCAATGATATAATGGTTCATGATTTAATTGAAGCCGCAAATAACAATGACGAGCTTTTTACCGTTAAGATTGACAGTGCAATAAATTTTGACAATGCCATTGATGTGCTTTTCAATAAAGAGCCGTATTATATGTTTGATTATATTTCTCAGGCGAATAAACAGATTAGTACAGGGAGTAAAATTAATGACAGTAATGTGTCTATAATTATTTTGGAGAATTTTAATGCTGTAGTTGTCCAGTTGGAATATAAATAAATTATGGCAGAACACCTGTTAAAGTTTGGTCAAGCTTTTCAGAGCTTGCGGGACAAGGGCAGAGCCCTTGTCGCTGACGAAACAAATTATCGTAGAAAAATAAACTTTCCTCAGCGAAACTAAACAAACTATGATTAGAAAATAAAAATAAAAGCATATACAAAAACATATCTATCTGTACAAACTAAGAGCCTGTTTAAAATCTTAGCGATACACGTCTTTTTGGCAAATTTTCCTGCTAACTGCGTCAAAAGAACAAGACACAAGACAGTATGCCTGCGTCCTTTGAATTTTACAATAGTTAAAAACTACCGCACAACCGATACTCTCAGAGCAAGTTTCAACAAACTCACCAACGAAACATTCGTTTTTGATTTCAACGATTGGTACAATAATGGTTACTGGAATGATAATTACATTCCCTATTCAATTATCATTGACAATGAAATTATTGCAAATGTTTCTGTGAATATAATGAATTTCAACGATAACGGAATCATAAGACATTTTATTCAGCTGGGTACTGTTATGACGAAACCCGAGTACAGAAACAAGGGTCTTATCCGTACGCTTATGAACGAGATTGAAAAAGATTACCCCTATGTTGGCGGAACATTCCTTTTCGCAAACGATGAAGTTCTTGAATTCTACAAAAAATTCGGCTTTACCGAAGCTGATGAATACCAATACAGCAAGAACGTTACAATCACAAATGAAGCTTCGGCGGTGAAAGCTCCTATGAACGATAAGTCCGATTGGGATAAGGTAAAAGCCTCCATTGACGAAAGTACTCCAAACGGTGCGTTTGAGCTTGTTGGAAACAGCGATCTTAACATGTTCTATCTTGCAAGCTTTATGAAGGACAGCGTGTATAAAGTCGGTGATAGTATTGTTGTTGCAGATAAAGACGGCAGTGAACTGAAAATTCACGGAGTTTTCTCCAAAGAGCCTGCCGATTTGGAAAGCGTTATAAATTCGTTCGGCAGCGAGGTGAAAACAGTTAAGCTTTGCTTTACGCCAAAGAACACCGCAGGCTATACCAAAATATTGTACAAAGAAGAGGATTGCACACTCTTTGTTAAAGGTGACGCATTGATGAATTTTTCATCGGAGGGAAAAATGTTTCCGTCGCTTTCGCATGCTTGATTTTTTATAATTTTGAATTTTTCGTATAAAAACTATTGACAAATCCCAAAATTTCTATTATAATGATTACAATAAATATAGAATACGACTTCAGACTAAGGGAGAGGATCGCAATCACCACGACCTTAGTCTTTTTTTGTTTGAAAAAAGATGTTGATTTTTAGCACATAATTTGTTATAATAGAAAACAGCGTTATTACAATTGTTTAAAAAATTGAAAGGAAGTTAATTATGGCAAATCCTATAGTTACATTTGAAATGGAGAACGGCAAGGTGATTAAAGCCGAGCTTTATCCCGAGGTTGCTCCGAACACAGTCAACAACTTTATCTCCCTTGTTAAGAAAGGTTTTTATGACGGACTTACTTTCCACCGTGTTATTTACGGTTTTATGATTCAGGGCGGTTGTCCTCAGGGTACAGGCACAGGCGGTCCCGGCTATGGTATTAAGGGCGAGTTTGACATGAACGGCTTCAAGAACGAGCTTGCTCACGATGAGGGTGTTCTTTCTATGGCGAGAGCTATGAACCCGAACTCCGCCGGTTCGCAGTTCTTCATTATGCACAAGAAAGCTCCGCACCTTGACGGTCAGTATGCTGCTTTCGGTAAGGTTATCGAGGGTATGGACGTTGTAAACGAGATTGCCGAGAGCGACACCGACTTTGCAGATAAACCGCTTGACAAGCAGGTTATGAAGAAAGTGACAGTTGAAACATTCGGTGTTGACTATGCTGAACCCGAGAAAGTTTGATTTTTTAACACGTGAAGTTTTTTTAACACGTGAAGGCAGTTATCGATAAGTTTAACTTTGTGAACCCGACCGAGAGAGTTTCGGTTATTCGGGTTTTGTAAGTTTGAATGTGCAGTGTATTTTTTAACACGTGAAGGCAGTTATCGATAAGTTTAACTTTGTGAACCCGACCGAGAGAGTTTCGGTTATTCGGGTTTTGTAAGTGTGTATTTTTTAACACGTGAAGTTTTTTGTTTTTGTAAAATCGATTGAGTATACAAATATAATTGTTAATCAAAAATAACTTAAAAATTAACACCGAGGATTATATAGTTAATCTTCGGTGTTTTTATGTTGTCGGGAAGTGTTTATGTTAATTTTTTATGATATATTATTTATTGTAAATCATTAATGCCATTTCAACGGCAAGTTCAAGTATCTTATGTTTAACATCTAAATTCGCTGAATTGGAAATGCTCCGTTTTTCGTAGGTGTCGCTGTCGAGATTATCCGCAGAATAGAAAAACTGTGAAATTTCTTTTTCTCTGAAGCTCGCAAGTGCGGCAATAGCCGAACATTCCATATCAACACAAATACAGCCGTCCGATTTGCGTTTTTGAACCTTTTGTCGGGTTTCTCTGTAAATTGCATCGGTCGTCCAAACCTTGCCGACTGTGTGAGAAATATTCTTGTCATCAAGGAATCCGCATATCTTGTCAAGCGTATTAATATTTACGGCAATCTCCTTTTCGGGCGGTGCATAGTGAAAGCTTGTACCCTCGTCACGAACCGCCCTGTTCGGAACAATAATTGAACAATCGGCAATGCTTCCGTCAAGAACTCCGCAAGTTCCGAAAACAACAAGTTTTTCTATGCCCATTTGAAAAAACTCTTCATAAACTCCGACAGCTGCCGAAGCTCCGATAAGCGACATAAACAAACCTATTTTCACACCGTCAATATCAAGTTCATAAAGCGGAATCTCACCGTTTGCACTTGATGTCGAACCGACTTTTCGGCTTTTGAAATTCTCTGCGGCATAGTTCACCAAATTTTCCGCAAAGCAAGTGACTGCAATTTTCGGACATTCGGGATTTTTTTCGATATAGTTGTCGGGATTGAAAACGGCAGATTTGTCGCTGTCAAAATCTGTAATTGTAAGGTCAAAATTCAAATTTACCACCTGCTTATTTTTGTGATTTAAATTTATTAGCGATTTAAAAAATCAATTTATGTATTATAATATAACAAAATTCATTGCTTGTCAACATCAAATTTTCGGTTATTCAAAAATAGTTTTTATAAATTTCATAATTGCTTAACACATTAAAAGGAAAATGTGATATAATAGTATATGTTCTCAACGAAAGGGAATGGAAATAAAAGGGAGCATAGCTCAGCTGGGAGAGCATCTGCCTTACAAGCAGAGGGTCATAGGTTCGAGCCCTATTGTTCCCACCAAAAAAATCGCTTGCAGTAATGCAGGCGATTTTTTGTATTATTCGTTATTCTATATTCTTTCTTCTTTCTTCTTTAAAAAATTTTCCGTACTCACCCACTAGAAAAAAAGACCAACTTTCCAATCCCAATTAATATAATAATAAAATATAGGTTGAGTGAATAAAATAAAACTAACAAGAAACATCTTTACATATCTCTTGCGGACGTTGTCCGCAAATTCTTATTTATTCTTTGCTTCTCATCTTGAAAACTTCCGTCGAGTATGGTATAATAAAGTCGATTATTGGGAAGAGATTTTATCATTATGACAAGCACGGCGAACTGTTTAGGGAAGAGGGGTTGGAATTATAAATGTTGTTAGCAATATTATTGACTTTTGTTTACTTGGGGATAATTATATCAACAGATGTTGATTTCCTTTTGACTGTGTCAGCCGCTGCCGGTGCGTCAACGCTTGCATTATTTGTGTTGGTGAATATTGCAGGTGCGGTAGTACTCCGTATAAGACATAAACGCATAAAATTAATTGCCAAACCGAAAAAAGTTTTTAAGCATTCGGGCAGACCTTGGATCTTGTCATGGATAATGCTTGTTATTGGTATAACCGTCTTGCTACTGGATATTTCGGCAGTTCTTACACGAAAAGGTTTGGGAGTGTGGGAGATTGTTTCAATAGTGCTGTTGTCGTTTTGTGCCCTTGAATGGGTTTATCACGCTTTTGTAAAAGTACCGAAATTAAAACTCGGCATAAAGCGGAAGAAAATAAAATCAATGAAAGGTATTGATTTTGAAAATTACTGTGCCAAAATTCTCACAAGGAACGGTTATAAAAAAGTGAGCGTTACACCGCCGTCGGGTGATTACGGTGCGGATATAGTCGCTTTCGATAAATACGGAAATAAGTGGGTTGTTCAGTGTAAACGGTATAGGGCTAAAGTGGGTAACAAGGCGGTTCAGGAGGTAATCGGAGCAAAAGCTTATTACGGTGCAAACAGGGCAATGGTTATGACAAATTCTGTTTTAACCGATAACGCAAAAAAATTAGCTCAGGTTAATAAGGTTAAATTGTGGGAAATGATACATTAAACTGTAACGTTCGATCTTTAGGGGGGGAAAGTCGTTAAAAATGGCTTAACCATCGAAAAAATTTAAATTTTAACACACCCTAATACAGCTAACGTTTAGGGGTGTTATTTTTAAAACTTTTGGCTTTGTTATCAGAAAAATCAAGGATATACGCCCTAATTGACGAACGTTACAGATTAAAAATTTGAAAAATACAGTCGCTTGCAGAAATGCAGGCGATTTTTGTATTTTCGGAGAAAAAATTTATAAAATAAAAAATGTATTGACAAATACCCCCTATAGGTATATAATATACCCATAGAGGGTATTTCCTCCGTTATAAAAACAAAACAGAACGGTTGTGATACTATGAATAAAGATACGGATAACCAAATTTACGAACAATGCTGCTGTTCTCATAAAAATAAGCACCGCACAGACGAAGAGCAGAAAGCTTTAATCAACCGACTGAATCGTATAGAGGGTCAGGTTCGGGGGATAAAGGGTATGATTGAAAAAGACGCTTACTGTACGGACGTTCTTACACAGGTAGCAGCGGTTACATCGGCACTTAATTCGTTTAATAAAGAACTTTTAGCCGCACATATCAAAACGTGCGTTGCAGACGATATCCGAAACGGCAATGACGAAACTATTGATGAGCTTGTAAAAATTCTTCAAAAGCTTATGAAATAATTCAATGCTGTAAATACTACATTATAAAAAGAAGTGAATTTATGGAACAATATAACATAACAGGTATGAGCTGTGCCGCATGCAGTGCAAGAGTTGAAAAAGCCGTGTCCGCTGTGAACGGTGTAACCTCCTGCTCTGTAAGTCTGCTCACAAATACAATGGGGGTTGAGGGTACGGCATCACCGAAGGATATAATTTCTGCTGTAGAAAATGCAGGTTACGGTGCAAACCGAAAGGGTGTGGAGAAAAATTCTTCCCTCGATTCCGATAACCTCAAAGATAAGGAAACTCCTGCTTTGCGAAAACGTCTTATTGTTTCGCTTGTATTTCTTCTTGTGCTGATGTACTTTTCAATGGGGCATATGATGTGGGGATTTCCTCTCCCGAAATTTTTTGAAAATAATCACGTTGCAATGGGTCTTGTTCAACTTCTGCTTACCGTAACGGTTATGGTTATAAATCAGAAATTTTTCATCAGCGGCTTAAAAAGCTTGTTTCACCGTTCCCCGAATATGGATACACTTGTTGCTTTGGGTTCGGCTGCCTCGTTCGTGTACAGTACTTACGCACTTTTCGCAATGACGGACGCACAAGTAAAAGGAAATTCCGAAGCCGTGATGTCGTATATGCACGAGTTTTATTTTGAATCTGCGGCAATGATTCTTACACTTATCACTGTTGGTAAAATGCTGGAAGCTCGTTCCAAAGGCAAAACTACCAACGCATTAGAAGGACTTATCAGCCTTACTCCGAAAACTGCCGTTCTTGAATTTGACGGCTCGGAAAAAACAGTTCCTGTTGAGCAAGTCAAAAAGGGCGATATCTTCGTAGTTCGTCCGGGGGAGAGTATACCCGTTGACGGAGTTGTCGTGAGCGGTTCGAGTGCCGTGAACGAATCCGCATTGACAGGAGAGAGTATACCCGTTGACAAAGTACAGGGCGACAGCGTTTCTGCGGCTACTGTAAACCAATCGGGATTTATCCGCTGTGAAGCAACAAGAGTAGGCGAAGACACTACCCTTGCACAAATCATTAAAACAGTCGGCGATGTACAGGCGACAAAAGCTCCTATCTCAAAGATTGCCGATAAGGTTTCGGGTGTGTTCGTGCCGATTGTAATTTCGATTGCAATTGTTACGCTTGCGGTGTGGCTGCTGGTCGGTCAAACAGCAGGATTTGCGATTGCGAGAGCCGTTTCAGTGCTTGTTATCAGTTGTCCGTGTGCGTTGGGTCTTGCAACTCCCGTTGCGATTATGGTCGGCAGCGGTATGGGTGCAAAGAATGGTATTCTGTTCAAAACCGCAGAATCTCTCGAAATTACAGGCAGAACTCAGATTGTCGCACTTGACAAGACAGGCACGGTTACGAACGGTACTCCCGAAGTCACCGATATTATACCCACAGATGGCATATCGGAAAACAAGCTTTTAAAGCTTGCGTATTCACTTGAAAAGAACAGTGAACACCCACTGGCAAAGGCAATTGTTAGCAAAGCGGAAAAAGATAATGTCGAAGCTTTTGAAGTCACCGAATTTAAAGCAATGTCGGGCAGCGGTATAACGGCACACTGTGGCGGCGATGTTCTGACAGGCGGAAATTTAAAGCTTATCTCCAAAGTGGGTACTGTTCCTAACAAGCTTAACACGCACGGCGAAAAGCTTTCGGCAGAGGGCAAAACTCCGCTGTACTTTGCAAGAAACAATGATGTTTTGGGTATAATTGCGGTTGCAGATACTATCAGAGATGAAAGTACTTCCGCTATTACGCAGCTTAAAAATATGGGTATTCACGTTGTAATGCTCACAGGCGACAACGAGAAAACGGCAAATGTTATCGGAAAGCTTGCAGGAGTTGATGAGGTTATTGCGGGAGTTCTTCCGTCAGGCAAGGAACGTGTTATTGTACAGCTTAAAAAATTCGGCAGGGTTGCAATGGTGGGAGACGGCATAAATGACGCACCTGCACTTACAAGTGCAGATGTCGGCATTGCGGTCGGTGCAGGCACGGATATAGCTATAGATGCAGCTGATGTTGTGCTTATGAAGAGTAAACTCAGCGATGTTCCGGCAGCGATAAGACTAAGCCGCAAAACACTTAAAAACATTCACGAAAATCTTTTCTGGGCATTTATTTACAATGTAATCGGAATACCGCTTGCGGCAGGAGTGTACATTCATCTTTTCGGCTGGCAGCTTAATCCGATGTTCGGAGCAGCGGCAATGAGCCTTTCGAGCTTCTGCGTTGTTACGAATGCACTGAGATTGAATTTTTTTGACATTCACAGTTCAAAAAGAGATAAAAAAATTAATTCCGCTGGGGAAATAAAAATTGAAAAGGAGCAAAATAATATGGAAATTACATTGAACATTAAGGGTATGATGTGCCCTCACTGCGAGGCAACAGTAAAGAAAACACTCGAGGAGTTTGCAGCGGTTCAAAGTGCCGAGGTTAGTCACGAGAAGGGTACGGCTGTTATTAAGATAAATGGCGAGGTTAATGTTGATGAACTTAAAAAGGCAATCGTTGATAAGGGCTATGAAGTTGATTGATTGACCTTTTAAAGTTTCGCTCAAGCCTGCCTTTACAAAGGTTTGGGATTATGATTTTATTTTTTTTCATAACACAAAGTTCGTACAGATTTTATTCTGTACGAACTTTTTATCTATATATAATGTAATCTCAATTTACGGTAATCGTATACTCGAAAGCGTTAAGATTTAGCACTTTCTTTCTTAGAACGGCAATTCGGCGGACAACGTCCGTAGGAAAATGGTAAATCTTTTTAATCTTGAGTATAATTTGCCCTGTGTGTTGTTACAACACCTTGAAATACGTAAGTATTCCTGCGGTGTTGTGTCTAACGCAGAACAAATTATCCTGCGTCTAAATTGTTCAACTTATTTCCAAACAGTTCCTAAATATGGAAAAAAATCTATAGGTAGACAAACCGAAAATTTTGTAGTATAATACAATTGTTCGGGCGGACAACGTCCGCAGGAAATACATAAAGATAATCTTAACGAGCCCGACCGAAAGTATTTGAAATCAGAATTTTTTATGTTTATTATTTTTAAACTTTTATATCCCGATAAAGTTTTTGATATGATTGTTATATAAAGCTGGTCGAAAACTTCCGTCAAAAATAAACATTCGGTCGGGTAATAAAAGTTATGGATAAAAATAACTGTCTTCACGTGTTAAAAAAGGAGAAAAAATATGCTTAATCAGTTTTCGAGAACTCAACTTCTTTACGGCAAGGAAGCTATGGATAAACTCGCAAATTCAAGAGTTGCGGTGTTCGGTGTCGGCGGTGTCGGCGGATATACGATTGAAGCTCTTGTAAGGAGCGGTGTCGGTGCGATTGACGTAATAGACGACGATAAAGTATGTCTTACAAATATCAACAGACAGATTTTTGCAACAAGAAAAACCGTAGGCAAGTATAAGGTAGACGTTGCGGAGGAGAGAATGCTGGAAATTAACCCGAATGTCAAGATCAGAAAATTCAAAACTTTCTATGTTCCGCAGACCTCTTCACAGTTCGATTTCACCGAGTATGATTATATTGTAGATGCCATAGACAGCGTTACCGGAAAAATCGAACTTGTTATGCAGGCTAATAAATGCGGCACTCCAATAATAAGCTCAATGGGGGCAGGCAACAAAACCAACCCCACGGGCTTTGAGGTTACAGACATCTATAAAACGTCCGTGTGTCCTCTTGCAAGGGTTATGCGGCAGGAGCTTAGAAAGCGAGGCATTAAGCGTCTGAAAGTCGTGTACTCAAAGGAAAAGCCGATAACTCCGATTGACGATATGACAATAAGCTGCCGCACGAATTGTATATGTCCTCCGGGTACTGCGAGAAAATGTACCGAACGCAGACAAGTTCCCGGAAGTACAGCTTTCGTTCCGTCCGTGGTAGGCTTGATTATCGCAGGCGAGATTATAAATGATTTAACTACTATAATTGAGCAAGTTTCAAATAATTCGTTATAATTAACAAAACATTTTTTTGTATTGCCCCCTATGTCCTGCGGACATCTTCATGCGGATTTTATAACGATTAATTATTTCAAGTTTTGCGGATTCAGGTAAATAATTCAAAATTTTTCCGTTGGTTAAAAAATCCAACGGAATTTTTTGTTGTCAGAATTTTAAATTTATTAACCAAAAAAATCTTAATACATATCATATCATAAGAAATTGAAATAAAAAAATAAAAAAACTATTGACTTGATAGGAATTATAAGTTATAATATAAGGGCGATAAAACATATCATTTTAGTATGTTTAAAGTAAAATCTTGTTTAACAGTTAATAAAGTGGGTGAGTATATTGAAGTTTAATACCGAATTAATTCACGGTAATTTTGACGGTAATGCTTTTTTGGGCTCAACAAATACGCCGATTTTTCAGGTCAGTGCATTTGCTCACGATTCGCCCGAAAAGCTTGAAAAAGTGTTTGCTAACAAAGCACCCGGCTTCGCTTATTCGAGAATCGGAAATCCTACGGTTGCAGCGTTTGAAAATAAAATATCCGCTCTCGAAAAGGGTATCGGAGCGGTTGCCTGTTCGTCGGGTATGGCAGCAGTTTCTATGGCACTTTTAAATGTATTGGAGTCGGGCGATGAGGTTATAGCGGCAGCCGGTCTTTTCGGCGGTACTATAGATTTGTTCGGAGATTTGAAAGCCTTCGGCATCAATACCAAATTTGTAAATCACGTGACGGTCGAAGAGGTTGAACCGCTTATCACCAATAACACTAAAGTTATCTTTGCGGAGCTTATCGGTAATCCCGCACTTGATATTGTTGATATTGAAAGCGTGGCAGAACTTGCCCACAAGAATAATATTCCGCTGTTTATCGACAGTACAACCGCTACTTCGTATCTTGTTCGCCCTATAGAATACGGTGCCGACGTGGTTATTCATTCCTCTTCAAAGTACATAAACGGCAGCGGAAACGCTATAAGCGGCGTTATTATCGACAGCGGTAATTTTTATTGGAATCCGGAAAAATATCACGGTTTTAAAGAGTACGAAAAACTCGGAAAATTTGCCTTTATCTCAAAGCTCAGAAACGGCATTTGGCGAAATGTAGGTGCCTGTTTAGCTCCGATGAATGCTTTCCTCAACACTTTGGGAATAGAAACTTTGGGTCTTAGAACGGAACGTCTTTGTTACAACGCATTGAAGCTTTCAGAGTATTTTGAAACGGCTGACGGCATAGAAGTAAATTATCCGGGTTTGGAGAGCAGTCCTTATAACAGCCTTGCAAAGAAGTATTTTGGAGGTAGGGGCGGTGCAATAGTTACAATTCGTGCAGGAAGCAGGGAACGTGCTTTTAAGCTTATGAATAATCTGAAAATTCCGCTTATCGCTACAAATATCGGTGATGTCAGAACTCTTGTTATCCACCCTGCAAGCACTATCTATACTCACAACAGTGAGAAACAGAAAATAAATGCAGGTGTCTATGATGACACTATAAGAATAAGTATAGGCATTGAAGACGTTGAGGATTTGATTGACGACTTTAAGCAGGCTATAGAAAACATTTAACAGATAGAATGGAGGAAATAATATGGCTGTAAATTATGCTGTACTGAAAAAGGGCGGCTTTATGCGACAGAAACAAAAGAATAATTTTTCGTTGAGATTAAGAGTTGTAGGCGGAAATCTTACTGCTGTTCAGCTTGCGAAAATAGCAGAGGTTGCCGATAAGTTCGGCGAGGGATATGTTCACCTTACATCACGTCAGAGTGTTGAAATTCCGTTCATCAAAGTTGACGATATAGACGATGTTAAGAACGCTCTTGCAGAGGGTGACGTTGAACCCGGTGTATGCGGTCCGAGAGTCCGCACAATCACCGCCTGTCAGGGCGAAGCTATCTGTCCGAGCGGCTGTATAGATACTTACGCTTTGGCTAAGGAGCTTGACGACCGCTACTTTGCGAGAGAACTTCCGCATAAGTTTAAATTTGGCATCACAGGCTGTCAGAATAACTGTCTTAAGGCTGAGGAAAATGATGTCGGTATTAAGGGCGGCATTAAGGTAAGCTGGAAAGAAGATGATTGTATCGGCTGCGGTGTCTGTGCCAAGGCTTGCCGTCAGGGTGCAATTACTATTACGGATAAGAAAATTTCTGTTGACAGTGACAAGTGCAATTTCTGCGGCAGATGTTACAAAGCCTGTCCTACAGATGCCTGGAATACCGTTCACGGCTATATTGTTTCTTTCGGCGGACTGTTCGGAAATCAGATTAACAAGGGTGAAACAATTATTCCGTTTATCGAGGATAAGGAAACACTGCTCAGAATCTGCGATGCCGCTATAGAGTTCTTCGACAAGAACGCAAAGCCGAGCGAGCGTTTCAAGTTTACTATCGACAGAGTAGGAAGAGAAAATTTTGAAAAAGTGATTTTGGAGGCTTACAATGAGTGATTTTAATATTGATGACAAGGTAGATATTACAGACGTGGTTTGCCCGACAACATTTGTTAAGGCAAAGGTTGCACTTGAAGAGCTTGACGACGGTCAGATACTTTCTATCAGACTGAATGACGGCGAGCCTGTTCAGAATGTTCCGAGAAGCATTAAGGAAGAGGGACATCAGATTTTGAAGCTTCTCGACAACGAGGACGGCACATACGAGCTTATCGTTAAGAAAGTCGGTGATTAAATGGCTCTCAGAGTTAATTCCGAAAACTTTGAATCCGAGGTTTTAAAGTCGGAACTCCCTGTGCTTGCTGATTTTTATTCCGACAGCTGTGTTCCGTGCAAAAGACTTTCACCGATTATATCTCAGCTTGAATCGGAGAGAAGCGACAGCCTTAAAGTTGTTAAGGTGAACATAAATTTTGACGCAGAGCTTGCGGAGAAATACGAGGTTCAGGCTGCCCCGACACTTATCTATTTCAAGAACGGCGAAGAGACTGCAAGACTCAGAGGTGCAGTCAAAAAAGCCGAGATAGAAGAAATTTTGACTTAATTAAAAAGGAGATATTGACTATGACAATTACAGTTGCAGGTGTTAAAAAAGAGGTTAAGGACGACTTGACAGTCGCTCAGTTGATTATTGACGAAAACGTTGAAACTCCAATGTACGTTACAGTTTCCATTAACGATGAGTTTATTGCAAGCGGTACTTTTGAAACAACAGTTCTCAAGGACGGCGACAATGTTGAATTCTTGTACTTTATGGGAGGCGGCTGCTAATGGCATTTTCAAACGAACAGCTTGAGCGTTATTCCCGACACATCATTCTGAAAGAGATTGGTGCAAAGGGTCAGAAGAAGCTTTTGAACGCTAAGGTTCTTATTATCGGTGCAGGCGGCTTGGGTGCTCCTGTCGCTATGTATCTTGCGGCTGCCGGCGTAGGTACAATCGGTATTGCAGACGCAGACGAGGTTGATTTGTCAAACCTCCAAAGACAGATTATTCACGCTACTAAAGATGTCGGCAAGCCTAAGGTTCTTTCCGCTAAGGAAACTATGAACGAGATGAACCCCGATGTTACTGTGAATACTTATCACACATTCGTTACCAGCGAGAACATCAGAAAGCTTATCAGAGATTACGACTTCATCATTGACGGTACTGATAACTTCCCGGCAAAGTTCCTTATAAACGATGCCTGCGTTATGGAGAAGAAGCCGTTTTCACATGCAGGAATCATTCGTTTCAAAGGTCAGCTTATGACATATGTTCCGGGTCAAGGTCCATGTTACCGCTGTGTATTCAAGAATCCACCGCCGAAAGACGCAGTTCCGACCTGTAAGCAGGCAGGCGTTGTAGGTGCAATGGGCGGTGTTATCGGCAGCTTGCAGGCAATGGAAGCTATCAAGTTTATTGTAGGTCAAGGCGAGCTTCTCACAGGAAACTTACTTACTTACGATGCACTTAAAATGGATTTCAGAAAAATCAAGCTTCCTCACAATACGGATAATTGTCCTGTATGCGGCAAGAACCCGACTATTACAGAGCTTATTGATTACGAACAAGCAGAATGTGACGGTGCATTATGATTAAACTCAGTAAAGAAGATTTTGAGAAAATTTTAAAGCATGCAGAGAAAGAACTCCCCGATGAAGCCTGCGGACTTATTGCAGGCGAGAAAGTCGGAAATGATAAGATAATTAAAAAGGTTTATCTTTTGACTAATATCGACCACTCGAACGAGCATTTTTCTCTTGACCCGAAAGAACAGCTTGCAGCAATAAAGGATATGAGAGCAAACAGCTTTGTTCCTCTGGGCAACTGGCATTCACACCCCGAGTCGCCGTCAAGACCCTCGGAGGAGGATAAAAGGCTTGCTTACGACAGCACTGCAAGCTATATGATTCTGTCGCTTATGGATAGAGAAAACCCCGTTCTCAACTCTTTCAAGATAGAGGGAGATACAGCTGAAAAAGAGGATTTGGTGATTGAATAAAATGTACGATACAATAATAATCGGAAGCGGTTCGGCAGGACTGTCGGCAGCTGTGTACGCAAAGCGTGCTGTGCTGGATTTTATTGTTATCGAAAAGGAATATATGGGAACAGGTCAGATTGCCGAAAGCGGACGTGTTGACAATTATCTCGGTTTGTACGGAGAAAACGGTTTTGATTTGGGAGAGAAATTTCGTGAACACGCAGAGGCACTCGGCACTGAGTTCCTTGAAAGCGAGGTTATAAGCATTGTCAAGGACGGCAATGCTTATAAAATTGCCCTTTCCGATAACAGTGAACTTTTGACTAAAAGCATTGTTTTTGCGACGGGTGCAAATCCCCGAAAACTCGGCATAAAGGGCGAGGAAGAGTTCTCGGGAAAGGGAGTTTCCTACTGTGCCGTATGTGACGGTGCTTTTTATAAGGATAAAGTAACCGCCGTTGTAGGCGGAGGAGATACCGCTCTTGAGGACGCTCTGCTGCTTTCAAAAACGTGTAAGAAAGTTTATCTTGTACATAGAAGAGATGAGTTCCGTGCGAACAAAGCTTTACAGAATGTTGTTAAGAGTACGGAGAATATTGAGCTTGTGTTAAATGCAAAGCCTGCGGAGATTATCGGAGATAAAAAGGTAACTTTTTTGAAAATTCTGCAAAACGATGAAGAGAAAACTTTAACGCTTGATGGAGTATTCGCAGCGGTAGGAACTGTGCCAAATTCAAAGCTTCTTAAGGGAATAGCGGAGCTTGACAGCAGCGGATATGTTGTTGCCGATGAAACTGGAGTGACTTCAGCAAAAGGAATTTTCGCCGCCGGAGATGTACGTACAAAACAGTTAAGACAAGTTTCGACAGCCGTTGCGGACGGAGCGAATTGCATTTTTTCAATAGAGAAATATCTATCAAATTTATAAAGAGTGATTTAAATATGAAAATCGAAAAATTAAAAACCGATATACTTATTATCGGCGGAGGTACGGCAGGCTGCTATGCCGCTTTGACAATATCGGAAAACTCCGATGCAAAGGTGCTTATCTGCGAGAAAGCTCACATCAAGAGAAGCGGCTGTCTTGCGGCAGGTGTAAATGCTTTGAATGCCTATATTGTAGAGGGCAGAGTACCTCAGGATTATGTTGATTATGCAAAAAAAGACGCAGACGGAATTGTAAGAGAAGATTTGCTCCTCACAATGTCCGAAAGATTAAATGCCGTTACGGAACGTCTTGAACAGCTGGGTCTTGTGATATTAAAAGACGAGAACGGAAAGTACGTTGCAAGAGGTAACAGAAATCTCAAAATAAACGGCGAAAATATAAAACCGATTCTGGCAGGTGCTGTTGAAAAGCTGCCCAATGTTACAATACTCAACCGTGTGAACATCACCGATTACGATGTTGAAAACAACCGCATTAAGGGTGCATTCGGAATAGGAATTGAGAACGATACTTTCTATTCGATTGAAGCAAATGCAGTGATTGTTGCCACAGGCGGTGCGGCAGGTCTTTACAAGCCGAACAATCCGGGCTTCTCACGTCATAAAATGTGGTATCCGCCTTTCAATACGGGTGCAGGCTACGCTATGGGAATTAACGCAGGTGCAGAGATGACAACTTTTGAAATGCGTTTTATCGCTCTACGCTGCAAAGATACCATTGCCCCAACAGGAACTCTTGCTCAAGGGGTCGGTGCAAAGCAGATAAATTCTCTCGGCGAGGTCTACGAAACAAAATACGGTATTACAACCTCCGAAAGAGTTTACGGCACTGTCAACGAGAATCAGGAGGGCAGAGGCCCCTGCTATCTTCGTACGGAGGGTATTACTCCGGAACAGGACGAGTCGCTTATCAAAGCTTATCTGAATATGGCACCGTCACAAACCCTTAAATGGATTGAGAGCGGAAGAATGCCGTCCGAGCAGAATGTTGAAATTGAGGGCACAGAGCCGTATATAGTAGGCGGTCATACCGCAAGCGGTTATTGGGTTGACACAAAGCGTGCGACTACCGTAAAGGGTCTGTATGCCGCAGGTGACGTTGCAGGCGGTTCTCCTCAGAAGTACGTTACAGGTGCGTTGGCTGAGGGCGAGATTGCTGCCTATGCAGTGATTGATTTTATAAAGGATAATGAAATTCAAAGCATTGATGAAAATAAAATAAATGAGAAAATTTCCGAAGTGGAAAAATTTCTTTCAAAGGGCGATACACGATTCACAACCGAACAGCTCGAAGAGGCTATGCAGACCGTTATGGATTCATATGCAGGCGGCATTAAGACCAATTACCGCTTTAACGAAAAGCAGCTTAACATAGCCGACAAGAAAATCGTTGACTTGCAGAAACTCAGCGAAAGTCTTCACGCAGAGGATTTTCAGGAGCTTATGTATATCTACGAACTGAGGGAAAGACTTACCGTTTGCAGAAGTGTTATCGCACATCTCAAAGCAAGACACGAAACACGCTGGCACAGCTTTGCGGAAAATCTTGACTATCCCGAGAAGGATAACGAGAACTTTTTAAAGTATGTAAATTCACGTCTTGAAAACGGTGAGATAAAAATTATAATCCGTGATTTGGTGGAGAGGGGTGCAGCATATGAGCATAGCAATTGATAAAAGTAAATGTATAGGCTGCGGAAAATGCCACAATGTCTGTCCGGGAACTCTTATCAAAATCGGTGAGGATAAAAAGGCTTTTATAAAATATCCCAAGGACTGCTGGGGCTGCACTTCCTGCGTTAAGGAATGCCCCGTTTATGCAATCAGATTTTATCTCGGTGCAGATATCGGAGGTATGGGAAGTCTTGTCCACACGGAGAAGAACGGCGATATTTTGAAGTGGATTATCGAAAAGCAAAGCGGAGAAATATCAGAGATTGACATTAATCAAAAAGAATCGAACAAATATTAGGAGGAGCTTATGAGTACATTTTCGCATCTTGATGAGCTTGAAGCGGAAGCTATATATATCATAAGAGAGGTTGCGGCTGAGTGTGAAAAGCCTGTAATGCTGTATTCAATCGGCAAGGACAGTTCAGTAATGCTGCATCTTGCCATTAAGGCATTCTATCCCGAAAAGCCGCCGTTTCCTTTCTTACATATTGATACAACATGGAAATTTAAGGATATGATAAAATTTCGTGACGATACCGCAAAGAAGTTTGGTATTGAAATGCTTGTATATAAGAATGAGGACGGTATAAAACAGGGTATAAATCCCTTTGACCACGGCTCGGCATATACTGATATTATGAAAACTCAGGCATTGAAGAAGGCACTTTCAAAGTATGGCTTTAATGCGGCTTTCGGCGGCGGCAGACGTGACGAGGAGAAGTCGAGAGCTAAGGAGAGAATTTTCTCTTTCAGAAACGAGGCTCAGGCTTGGGACCCGAAAAATCAGCGTCCCGAAATGTGGAAGCTTTACAATACAAAAATTAACAAGGGCGAAAGTATTCGAGTGTTCCCGATTTCCAACTGGACAGAGAAAGATATCTGGCAGTATATTCAGCGTGAGAAAATCGATATTGTTCCGCTGTACTTTTCCGCTGTTCGTCCTGTGGTTTACCGTGACGGCAATATCATTATGGTCGATGATGACAGATTTCCGCTTAAGGACGGCGAACAGGTAGAGTACAAGTCGGTTCGTTTCAGAACTCTCGGCTGCTATCCGCTGACAGGCGGGATTGAATCAACTGCCGATACTCTTGATGAAATCATTGCCGAAACGTTAAGCTCCGTATCTTCCGAACGCACGTCAAGAGTTATCGACAATGAAGCTATGGGAAGTATGGAACGCAGAAAAAGGGAGGGTTATTTCTGATGAAAGGCTTGCTTAAATTTATAACCTGCGGAAGTGTTGATGACGGAAAATCTACCCTTATCGGTCATATACTTTACGATTCAAAACTTCTCTACACCGACCAGGAAAAGGCTCTCGAGCTTGACAGCAAGGTCGGAAGCCGCAGCGGCTCTATCGATTATTCTTTGTTGCTTGACGGACTTATGGCGGAGCGTGAGCAGGGCATTACAATCGATGTTGCTTACAGATATTTCACCACGGACGAAAGAAGTTTCATAGTTGCCGATACTCCGGGTCACGAGGAGTACACAAGAAATATGGCGGTCGGTGCGTCTTTTGCCGATTTGTCTATTATTCTTATAGATGCTTCTCAGGGTGTTCTTGTGCAGACAAGACGACATGCGAGAATCTGTAAGCTTATGGGTATTCGTTATTTCGTTTTTGCTGTAAATAAAATGGATTTGGTTCAGTACAGTGAGGAGCGTTTCAACGAGATTAAAGCTCAGATTGACGAGCTTCAAAAAGAGCTTTCTCTTGATGATATCTATATTATTCCGATATCCGCAACCGAGGGCGACAACGTTACAAAGAAGTCGGAGAATATTACGTGGTATGACGGAGTTACTCTTCTTAAGTATCTTGAAGATGTTGATATCAACACGGAAAATGATGAAGAAGGCTTTTATATGCCCGTGCAGAGAGTTTGCCGCCCCGACCATACATTCAGAGGTTTTCAGGGTCAAATAGAGTGCGGTTCGGTGAACGTTGGCGATGAAATCACAACTCTTCCGAGCAGTGAGAAAGCAAAGATAAAGGAAATTTTTGTTACCGACAGAAGTGTTGAAACTGCGTCTAAGGGTCAGCCCGTTACGATTACCCTTGATAAAGAGGTTGACGTTTCGAGAGGCTGTGTTCTTGTAAGCGGCACTGATGTTGCGACCTACAAGAAGCTTACTGTGTCACTTCTCTGGACTGATGACGAACCTCTCAGAAACGGCAGCGAGTACCTTGTAAAGCTCGGCACAAAGACTATTTCGGGTATCGTTACAAAAATCAACTATGCTGTTGATGTCAACACAGGCGAGCATATCAAAACGGATATTCTCAACAAAAACGGCATTGCTTTATGCGAAATTATTCTCACAGAGCCTATCGTTGCGGACTTGTTCTCCGTACATAAAACTCTGGGTGAGTTGATTTTGATTGACCGTGTAAGCCATATGACCTCGGCTTGCGGTGTTGTTGAGCATCTAAGCGAAAAGGGCGGAAATTTCTCAAACCGTGCGTCTTTCAAGCTCGGCGATATTGAGGCAAGAGGAGATATTTTCGAGGAATTCTACTATGACGCAGGCAGCTTCAATGTTCTCAAATATCAGGTTGTCCGCAATACTTACACAGTCGGTGATGAACTTCCTATTCATGGTGAGAGTTACGACTATCCCGATGATTTTGATATTATAGTACTCCGTGACGGTGTTGCAGTTAAAATCAGAAACAGAAAGGTTTCGGATATTATCACAGCAGACAAGTATGAATATTTCGGTGTGCCTGTTGTAAACGGCAGAGGTCTGGAGGTACTTGTCAATAATCAGGAAGAGGTTCAAAAATTCCTTGATGAGTATAATACTTCCGATGATGGAACACTTAGAGAATTTGCTGCAAAGTGGCTTAAATTTGAAACCTACCGCCGTATTACTATGAACAGAAGATAATGCGTAATTATTTAGTTTTTGATAAGTTAATGATATTATAAAAAATTATAAAATCCCACATATAAACGTGTAATGACGCTTGTATGTGGGATTGAATTTTTAGAACAAAAACAAAATGCCGTACAAACTCATTGCACGGCACAAAAATTTATTCTTTGTTCTTTCTCTTTACAAATTTTCCAACTATGGGAACGGACTTATAAACTCCGCTGAACGCCGATACAGCTCCTGAAAATACAGGTACTAAAAGAAGTATCAGCATTAAAATTCCTATTGCTGAAGCGGCTATATTGTAGATTGTATAACTCAATCCCAATTTCCACAGAATCAGTATACGCAAACCTATTACAGCCATAAGTGTAAGCAGACTTATGATAAGCGAATATATGAACACCGCAATTCCTTGTTTTGTATGAGACTTGCAGAAATCGGAACTGCCCGACTTAGCAAGCGGAATGAGGAATAAAATTCCAATGTAGGAGAGAGCTGCCAAATTCTTGTTTGAGTTGATATCACTCTTTGTAAACTCCGAATTCGGTAACGACCTTGCCTTTGTTTCAGAAGTACTGCTCGATTTTACCGCAGGCTTAGGTGTACTCTTCGGTTTCTCTTTTTTGACTGCCGCAGCGGCAGGTTCGGTCTTTTTGACCTTTTTAATCTCCTGCTCGGCTTTTACCGTTTCAACGGATTTTTTCGGCTTTTGCACCTTTGTGTCTTTCTTAACGTTATTTTCCGAAATCTTTGTTTTCTTAACGCTGTCGCTGTTTACGGCAACCTTTACAGGCTTTTCAGAAGCCTCTACTGAAGATTTTCTTTGTACAGACTTCTTAGCCTTTAATTCGCCTTGTACGGCTTCTTCGGCTGCTTTGGCCGCCCTTTGCGGTGCGGAATCTATAATCTTTCCCTGATTGTTGGCAGTTTTCTCTTTCGGCTTAGGCTTACGGTTTTCGGCTTTTACGGTTTTTTTAGAATTCTCGGAAACATTCCCCGACTTTTTGTTGTTTGTTGCAGGCTTGTTTGTAACCGCCGTATTCTCATCGCTGCGAGGCTTTCCGGAAGTCTTCTTAACATTCTCTTTTCTTTCCGTTTGTTTATCGGAATTTGAATAATTCTTCTGCTGCTTTGGCTTGCCATTACCCTGAGAATTTTGCTTTCTAGGGCGGTCGGTATCCTTTTGATAATTTGAAGAATTCTTGTTGTTCTTAGTGCTGCCCAACGAAACGGAAGCCTTATGCTCGCTTTTTTCGTTTTCGTTTTTTGAAGTGTTTGCGGTTTGCGGCTTAGTTTTTTGGTTTAAAAGCTTTGAATCGACAGGCTCGATAACTCTTTGAGGTATCTTGTAATCACCCGATGACGATTTGCCGTTTCCTTTTCTTTTTCTGTTTTTTGAAGACTGCTTTTTCTTTTTGACTATATCCGTACTGGACTCACGATTAATTACTATCGGATTAACCTTTTCCGGTTCGGGCGGCTTTTCCAGTTCGGTTACCTCGCCCATAGCTTGTTCCTGTTTGTAAATCTTTTCCAGAACAGCACCCTTACGCATTCTTTCGTATTTCTCACCCGAGGAGAACAGATCGATTTTTTGTTCTCCGAACCTTGTGAGTTCTTCGGTGTTGGTATTGGAAAAAATCTCGTTGTCACTGTCGATGCCGGCATTTCTTCGCTTGGCTCTCAGAGCTGCGCCGCACTCGGCACAAACGGAGGAATCGAGAGAATTTGCAGCACCACACATCTTGCATTTTATCAAAATAAACCCCTCCACACAATTCCGATTTTTTAAAATCGAAAATCACATTAAAATAAATAACCATATATTATTATAGAATATAAACGAGGGTTATGTCAACTAAAAATTTTGAAATAAAATAAAAAGATTAAAATTAGCAATTATAAAAAACAACCCTTCAAAGAAAGATTAAGGAGCTGTCAGAAAATAACTTGAACATTTATACTTGTCTAATTTGCCCTGTGTGTCGTTACAACACCTTGAAATACGTCAGTATTCCTGCGGTGTTGTACCTAACACAGAACAAATTATCCTGCGTCTAAATTGTTCTTTCCCAACAGTTCCTAACTTATAGCTAAACAAAATAATTGCACATTATACTCAAAATCAAAAAGAATTAGCATTTTAAAGTTTGGTCAAGCTTTAAAATGCTTGCGGGCGACGAAACACCCCAAGAAGCCGAGCCATAGACGAAAGCTGATTGGGAGGTGTTCCTAGTGGTCTTGCACCGGCAGGGGCAGAGTCCTGCTCGCTGACAAAAGGAGCATGCAAAGAAAATCAAACTACCCTCAGCGAAATTATACTCAAGATTAAAAAGATTTACCATTTTCCTGCGGACGTTGTCCGCCGAATTGCCGGTCTAAGAAAGAAAAGTGCTAAATCTTAATGCTTTCGAGNNCTCAAGATTAAAAAGATTTACCATTTTCCTGCGGACGTTGTCCGCCGAATTGCCGGTCTAAGAAAGAAAAGTGCTAAATCTTAATGCTTTCGAGTATAAATAGGCGTTGTCAACTTGACCAAAAAAATCAAATGAAATATTTTAAAATCGTTGCAGTTTTTTTCTCCCTGAAATTCGATATGCGGTCTTTTCAAGCGGCGCGGGGATTTATGACTTTAAGGAAAAGAAGATGGTGGCGCTGACCGAACTTGTTTCGGAAACGGCAGCGACGATTCTTGACAGTGTCAGGGAAAAAGACGTTATGCCGCAGATTGTCCTGCCCAGGATTGATGTGATTCAGAAAAGTCATATGCAGAATCTCGATCATTATCACATGGGCGTGTACCGTCAGCTGTATGAACATGCAATGACCCTGGTGCCGGACATATTCGATTTTTTCAGGCTGAATAAGGAACCGGTTCTGAAGATCAATCTGTATCATGCAGACCCGGATGAGCGCCGATCAACGCTTGAGGCGCTGCACAGGCTCGATATTGAGACGGTCTATTCGGAAATCTCATCCATCGAATGCTCTCCCAGAGGTGTCCATAAGGGATCCGGTCTTTTGAATCTTTGCCGTTTCCTTGGCATTGACAAGGCTGAATGCATCGCGGTTGGAGATGCGGAAAACGATATTTCCATGATTCAGGCGGCCGGTCTTGGCGTTGCCATGGGCAATGCCAATTCCCGGGTAAAAGCCGCGGCGCAGCTGGTGGTAAGCGATAATGACCATGGCGGATGTGCGCAGGCGATTCGTCTTTTGTGTGAACGGGAAGCATTTGCATGAAATAATCGATTTGTGGTATAATCGTACATCAGAAATACAAGTTGAAAGGAGGTTTCACCGTTCGTATGAGAAAGCAGATGGCAGTACTCGTGATGTTTTTCGCATTAACCCTTGTCCCCGGATGTCTTTACGCAAAGGAGCTCGGGCCTGCATATACGTATTCCGAGCTGCTGCAGCTGATTGGGAATGCCGGAAGCGGGGACACCATTCTGGTATCCGGCATGATTCAGGCGGATGAAACCGTTCCTTTAATAACCAGAGAAGATATAGCCATTTGTTCTGCTCCGGGTCAGAAAGCGGTCATATCCGGGATGCATATTCTGGATTCAAATCTGTCTTTTTCGGATGTGGAACTGATTGATTCGCTTGATATCCATGGTTCATCAAAGGTAATGCTTGCGGAGAATGTAAATGTTTCCGGAGGCAAAGATGCGGCAATTCGGTTTAAGGGTGACGGAGAACTGATTATTACCCCTTCCTGCTCCATCACGGCAACAGACGGTGCAAACGGGATCAAAATTGAGCATGAAGGCGGCAGTTTTTATGCGGCACTGGAAGGAACGGTTGTGGGCGGTTCTGCCGACATCGGAGGCGCAGGTGTAATCGTTTCTCCGCTCAATAAAGAAGGCGTTCTGCTGATTGGCGGGAATATTTCCGGCGGAAAAGGAACGGACATTGGCGGAAATGCCGTGAATCTCTATGATATAGGCGGAAAT
>CACWTQ010000012.1 GCA_902763835.1 uncultured Ruminococcus sp.
AAAATGCCCCAAAACCTCGATTTTACGAGATTTGAGGCTTTTGATTTCTTAGAGTTTTCTCCCATTTTTATCTTAGGTTAGAGTGTGAATAGTAACAAATTTTTCGGTTAAAAAATATTATTCTGTGAACAAAAGTTAAAAATTAGTTGTTAATGTCATCTGTTAAACATAATAATACTTAAATATCAGTCTGTCTGTTTGGATTGCTATAATTTCCCGATAAAGAAGTCCATGAATTTAAGAATAAATAAACCAAAAAAATTGTTGATTTCTTCGACAAGGTATGGTATAATTTGTTAGACGAAATTTTTCACATGAAAAATTTGATTACAACAGGAGGTAAAACAAAATGAGCAACTCAACCGAAACATACGACTTCATAACCATACTTAACGGAAATGTCACAAGTTTAACCGAACAAGAAATTGAATTGCTGCTAGAATTCAGAATGTCGGCTGCAAAAGAGAAGGAGGAAATATTCAATTTGATTGAAAGTGAAGCTGACGAATCCGAATTATCCGAAACAAATTAAGGTCGAATTTTCAAAAAGCCCTACAGCATTGGAATGAATTGCAATTTTCATAGCAGTGGGGGTTTTCTGTATTTACTGCTATATAAATAACTTCCACACTCCGTTTCCAATTGGACGCACTTGCCCTAAAACTTCCTGCTGCCAAGCGTACAGCGGACTTTCGCCACCGAGTTACTTCTCATTTCGTACAAACTAAAAAATCCCGTCCGAAGACGGGAGAAGTGATGCAATTAATTATGAATCCAATACCGGTATTTGCATATTATCATTTACAAATATAGTACAAAAATTCTACTCCAGAAATTCAAGCCATGTACTACGCCAGCCATTATCTTGACCGTTTTTACCAATAGTTTGAACCGACTCGGCATATACAATGATGTCATATTGCTGAGGATTACTGTCGGTGTAGCTTGTTTTTACATAAGCAAACAGCTCATCGGAAATATCATTAGGGGATAATAGCTGAGTGTAATAAAAGTATCCGGCGAGCGAACTTTCTGTGCTATTATCGGGTATAAACTGCCAATTGTCAGGAAGATGTTTAATATAGGCGGAAAAATCCGTGGAATCACGTGAAGCAGAATAGTAATCTGTGCCGTTTAAAGAAAATGAAGAAATATTTCGTATTTCGGAACTGGAAAAGTCAACGTAAACACGTGCATAGCACGGTACTGTTCCGTTGTTACGCACCCGAACGCTCTTCTTATAAATCGTTTCCTCTTCCTGCTTTGTCGGGGGGGTAAAATCCTCGACAATCTCAACCGAATCGTACCCTACTGCAACACTGTTCACCTGTTTATTACTGTTGGCAGTCAAATACGCTGCAGTTGTTCCTACAACAGCTGCTGCTACCAAAAAGGCAACAGCTAAAATAGAAACTTGTTTTTTCTTTTTCATGCCGTCACCCTCTTTGGTTTTCTATAATTGTATATATTTTTAACAAATTATCTGAATTTAGCTCCGATGTGTTAATCGTGCTGTCAAAAATATTTTCTGACTGAATACCGCAGCCTTCTACAATAATATCCTCTGTAAAGTTTGAGTTTGTACCTTTCTCGAGAATACTAAGCAAACTGACCGTATCAAAAAGAGGTACAGTTTGGGCATTCGGTTTCAAAACCTCACTGTAACCGAAAACATACGTATGAGTGTGTTTTTGTGAATCAATGATGTCGGTGCAAAAAACCCACTTATTGTTATAGGTTACATTTCCTATTGTTGAGCTATTCACTCCGGTATTAACTCCGAATTGAAAAATTTCTTGATATTGCTCGTTTTTTCTGCTTCTGTCGTCATTTATCAAAGTGGCATTTTCAAGCGGAACGGTAAGCTTTATGAACACAAACGCATTTTTAGTACCGCTGTTCACCAACTGAGGATCTTTACCGATAGTTTTATAAGGAACCATAACTCTCTCATTAGGATCACTAGGGTATTGGGGTTCAATCAAAGTGAGATGAATGTTTCCGACAGTAAAAATATTATCAGCACTTTCGCTGTCAGTAAGATACGAAACGGTAAAACCGATAACAGCGGCGGAAAGAAGCACGCATAAAGCACTGATAAGAATTATTCTTTTTTGTTTGTTTTTCATACGTACTTCCTCCGTAAAATCACACTGTTATAAATTTGCCGAATTAACCTTGGATTCACACATTAATGTATGCTTTTCCTGATATATAGCCATCATTACCCTCAATATCAGCATCATTCTTAAGTGCTCCCTCAGCCCTCCAAGCCCCTAGCCTGTAATAGTCTGTTCAAGGAACAGCATACCGTTAAACGGTGAGAATAAAATGTTTTTATTGAAGATTATAACCCATAAAGGTAACTCGTGCGTAACCGTTACCGCTGTGACCGATTTCATCTGTACCGTTCGGAGCGGCAAATGTGTTATTACCTCCGATTGTTTCGCCGTTGACCAAGTCTCGATTAACATGACCCGAACCGCCGCCGCCAGACATACCTTCTGTACCACCTGCAACATGCTCAAGCTTTGCACCGCCATACCAGCCGCCGCCGCCGCTGCTGTCACCCGAGCTTGGACTTGCAGTTGCACTTGCACCCTGACCGAATGTTCCAAATCTTTGAGTACTATCTCCACTCTGTTGTTCTTGGGCACCACCCATGATCTCAACATCACGGAAATACGCTAAACCTGAATGAGTTACTTTGCCGTTTCCTCCGGTTTCACCTCCGCCGTAACCGCCATAAGCAGCACACCATCCAGTGCTCGCATTCCAGCGTCCGTAGAATGCACCGCCGCCTCCGCCTGCTACAAGAAGAACCTTATTTTTCATATTAATATAATTAGCCAACGTTCCGTCCGACGGATATCCGTTTTCATCATCAGTTTCAAGTGCAAAGTGAGTTGCACCGCCGCCTGCAGCGATCATTTTATATTGATCAACAGTGCCTGAATAAGTTTTGCCACCACCGTTAAAACCGCCATCCTTGGTCTGTCTTGCTGTTTTAACCATCTCTTCAAAACCTCTTCCGCCGACTGCAATATAAACTTTCTGACCCTCTGTCAGGTAAACTGTACCATACGAGTAGCCACCTTTACCGCCTTTCAGATAACCGATCTCGGGTTTATCTTCCTGATTTGCGTCACCGCCCTGTGCTCCCCATGCTTCAAGCTTGTAATAGCCCGAAACGGGTGCTGTAAACTCCTGAATATCTCCGGTATAATCATAATCCTTAACACCGTTTTTCAACACTGCTTTAAGGCTCATCGACGTTATTTCAGTATGCAAATTCAAATAATCGATAACGTCTTGTTGCGAGAAAAACTTATTGTTATCAGAATCTGCCCAGCCTTCAAACATATATGCACCAATAGCAACCGTCGGTTTAAGATAAGTTCCCGAATCTTGGTTACCGCCGCTGTAGTAAACAACATTTGCAGTCGGATATTTGCCTCCGATTAAGAAGTAGGAACGGTTATCATCATCAACATTATAAATAACCCTTTGGGTCTGAACAACTTTTGCCGGTGCAACGGTTACATAAAACTTTGTTTTATAAACCTTGCCGTCGTCAGCTGTGTACTGAGCCTCAAGCTCCACCTCTTCAGAAGCGTGATTTACTCCGTTGGATACAATAAACTCCGGTTGTGAATCAGTATGAATTAGCTTGCAAAACTCCGACGAATCAACTATTTTCTCAGAACCGTCATCGTAGATCAAAGTGAGTGTAAGCTTCTCTTCTTTGTTGATAGTGTATGTCGATTCGGCTTTTTGCTGATTAATCGGGATAAACTCATTATTGTACTGAACGCTTATACCGGTTATTCTCTTTTCAACAGGTATAATGTTCGTTGTACATGTCACATGACTGAATTTATCAAAATATTTTAGTTTGTTTTTATACTTAACTTCAAACTTTTGTGGAACATTTCCGCTTGAAGAGAGAGTACATGTAAAGGTATTGTCTGTTTCGTTTTTCTCGCAGTCCGTGGTTGTTGTACCATCAGAAACAATTTGAGAATTTGACGTGTCAATCTTATACCTTGACACAGCAATTTCTTCAATCTTATATGTTCCGGGAGGAACGGAAAACTTCACAGAATCAGATTTTTTATCAGCCGAAAGCTGGACGCTTTTAATCCACTGCTTATTGTTGACCGTATCCGTTACCTTAAAGATAAATGTCGGATTTCCGAACTGAGGCAAAGCCTCGTCAATCTCTTTATCGACCTTTATCTCGCACATCATTACAGGGTCGTAGCACTCTAGCTCCTGCACTGTCAAACAGTTAGCACCGTTTACGGTGAACCTTATTTTTTCAGCCAAAGCGTAGCCGTTTGGTGCTGAGGTTTCTTCAAGATAGTATGAACCCCACGGAATATTTATGATTGTAAACATACCGGGTGTATCCACATAAACCTGTGACTGAACTACGGACTTTGTTTTATAATCGTACGTTCCGGACGTAAGTTCCGAAATAATCACGTTTCCGTCCTTATCACACAGATTAAAAAACGCTCCCGAAAGCAACTCTTTATTCGGATTGTTTAAATCTGACTCCTTGTATTTTCTTAAAACCACCGAACCCGGAGTTTGATAGTTGACTGCACGTATTTCCTGAGTGACATCAACATTAGAAGATGTAATTTTAAAGGATTCGGGAGAATAGGTAACATTACTCTTTGAGTATCCCGTTACAGCCTTTGTTTCTACAAAATAATACTCACCCCAACTTAGATCGATGACAATCGGAGTTTTACCGTCAGTGTCTGTTCTTATTCCGGTTCTGTAAAGAGTATCATCGGCATCGTCGGAAGGTCTGTTTTGAATGTTATCTCTAACACCGTTTATTTTGTAAAGGTCAAATACTGCACCTGAAATCGGGACATCGGTATTTGAAATCTTTTCAAGACGAGCCGAACCGTTTTTTTGAATATCGGTCTGAGTAAATGAGAAAGTTTGACCGACAGTAGACGCATCAAGAATAACGCTTTTCGGATTAATATTTGTCGAAACCTCATAACCTTTCGGTGCAATTATCTCCTGAAAACGGTATTCACCAAATTTTAAACCGTCAACCGTAAGCTCGCCTACGGCGTTGGTGGAAAGATCCGTCCGCACGTTCTCCCAGTATTCATCACCGTTTTCGTCAAAGCATTTTTTCTGTACATTATACCATGCACCGCTTAAAGTTTGGCTTGGATCAAACGCATCGGACTTTTTTATTTCGATAGAAGCTGTAAGCTCCGTATCGTACTGTTCTGCTACAACTTTCAGTACGCTGCTGCCTTCTTTAAAGCCCGAACGCTGAAGCGAAAAGTATACTCGTTTGGTGTTGATTTCATAGCCTTGCGGAGCTTTGGTTTCCTTGAAGTAATAGTTTCCCCATGGCAAGCCTGTAACCGTAAAGCCGCTGCGGCCTGTCACAAAGGTACTGTTCGTTGCATTTGCTCCTGTCGCATATTTATAGTTTTCGTCGCTGTAAACCTTACTGCCGCTCGATGTATATAGCTCATACTCTGCACCTGCAATATCCGTTACCGTACTGTCATCGAAATCCCTTTTATGGAACTCAACAGCACCTTTAAACCTGCTGTTCGTGACTTCTACAACAGTAAGTTCTGGATCAGTAGCCGTTATTTTTTTAACGGGAGCCAGCTCATAACCTAGCGGAGCTTCTGTTTCTTTAAGCCAGAAAACACCTATATAGGGCAAATCAACCTCGATCTCACCAAAAATATCAGTCACCAAGTTAACAAAATCCTCGACAGGCTGAGTACAGTTTTCGTCTTTATATAAAGTAAACTTTGCACCCGAAAGTGCAGCCTTTGACTTTTCGTCAATCTTCTTTATCCTAAGACGAGGACGAGTTTCCTTCAAAATAACATGAGTTACGGTTGATTTATATTCATTTGTTTCAAAATCTTCAGATCCAATCAAAGCACTTTGCTCACATATAGTTGTATAGTAGTTTTGAGCATATTTATCAAGATATTGTGCTGTCTGAGCATCTTTGATAGGTGCTTCCATATTTACAATTACCTTCGCAACACCCTCAAGACCTTGGTAAACAACACCCGGGTCAATAGCTACAGCTATCGTTCCGACCGAATCTCCGTCATCAGGTGTCCAAATGCTGCCGTTTTCGGTCATTTTTTTCCAATCTATATTAGTGTCAGTAATTGCATTGGAAACCTTGAAGTTTTCGTCTGTTATGTCCAGCATATTGGTAGTGTAATAAACCGTGATATTTTCCAGACCCATTTCAGTTAAACCCACTGTATCAACGCTCAGCAAGTTTCCTCTCCATTCGGACTGAAGATTCACGATAGTTTCATTGCCGGAATTATCATAATACTTTACGCTGCCCCGGGTCGGTTCGATTGTATCATACATTACAATATTTTTGATTGGGTTTTGGCCTATTTTGAAATCCAGTCGGTATGAATACTTTGACTTATCAGAAGTATCGTTAGGTCCGTTTTTAAAGTCAACCCTTACAGCTTCACTTGTATTTTCGGCATAAACATAACCTGTTGAATAAGCTGATTTAACAAACTTTTCGGAATCCTCTCTCCACTCGTTCAGCTGACTGCTTATACTTGATTTTGCCGTTGAATGAGCAATGATTTCGTTTTTGTCGTTGTTGCCATCAAGATCCAGAATATCTTTCATCTGATTCTTAGCGGATATTTTCTGAACGCCTTCATCGTGAATCATAGTATAGGAATGAGCAAGAAATTCAAGCGTTGCCGATGTAACATAGTCCGCAGCCGTAAGATAAACGGGATATGTAACAGACACCTCTGCACCTGTTTTTATCTCTATGGGGTCGTCGGTAAAGTCAAAATCAGCGGCTATGTATTTATTGCCGTCACTGTCGGAAAATGTTCTGAAAGAAAGGTTATTTTTGAAATCCGCAGCCGTGAAAGTTTTTCCTGCTTCAATCACATTACCGTCTTCATCAACCGAAGCAACCCTAATACCGCTTGCGTTAAATTCAACTTTGCTCAAGTCGCCGATGTACAGCCCTTGCGGAATACGGGTGTATACGGAAAATTTCTTTAAAGGACCGCTTTCATCAGCACTGACATTACCCTTAGTTGTGACAGTGGACTCATACCTTGTGCCAACTGCATTTTCGTGAAATTCTGAAAATACAGTTTCGGAATCAAGATTTGTTGTAGGGCACTTTAAGTTGATTTTAGAGTAAGCTCTGTACAAATACTGATGATGTACACTCAGATCAATCGGCTTTATATAATCACTGAAAAAGCCCTTATAATGATCTTCACTCATAGCGGCAAAGTTATCGTTTCTGTTATCGCCAACGTCCTCATTGTTTATCAATCTCATGTAACTTAGGTTAAGTATTTTTCCGTTTTCTGCCTTGACCTGATCTTTTTCCTGCTTTTGCTTTTCTTTATCCCAGTCAAAATTAATATCCACGTCTACGTCAACAATCGGATAAAAGCTATGATAAACGTCCTTAATATCAACATAGACCGCCTTCGGATAGACGCCCTCGCTGTTAGGCGGAAGAATAATATCATTTGTACTGCCGATAGTTCCTGACTCACATATTTCATAGGAGCTGAACGGTGCATCAAGCTCGTAAGAAACATATACATCATAATGAAAGTTGTTGTTTAATTTTCGGGTACCGGGTTTAGATGAATCATAGGTTACATAAACCTTGCGGAAAGAATACTCATCTGCATCGAGTCGGCGTATTAGACCGCTGTTAAGCTCAGTGAAAAGCATATCGTCGCCCTGAATAAAACTAAACTTCTGATTCTCTCCGGGAAATCTTCCTTTAGGGATAATATCGGAGTTTTGAGAATCATTAGCTCCGTCACCGGAACTGTTTATAGAAGACTTTGATGTTTGCGGCAATGCACCCCCTGAAGATGCAGAACTGCTGTAATTCTTCTCAATACCGCCACGCAAACGAAATCTGACTGTTTGACCGTCATAAAAATAATTAATCAGGTTAGAGCCGGTGTGAGATAAATTGCTCTTTCCGTGCCAATAGTTATCGTCACCGTACACAAAGCTATAAATCGTAAGACGAGCGGTGCTTTCTCCAATAAGATTTCCGCCTTCGGCTTCGGCTTTGTAAGCATCATTGTTCAGAATAGCCTGAGTTTCGTCATTGTACAAGGGAATCAAGTGGGTTGTAACAACAATGGTGTTAGAGTCAATCTTTTCGGAGTCTATGCCGAGAATAAAATCTTTCTTAAGATTGTTTTCAAATGTATTGCTGTCACTTATATCCCCTCTGTAATTGGTGAATCTATAAAATCCATAAACCGTGTTGCCCGTTGCCGGATCGGTGATAGAACTTAATGCTATAGGAGTACCGTCTATATTATAAGCGACTATATCATTATTATTAAAATCAATTTTCTTGTCCTCGGTTGTACTGTTACTTATATCCAACGCAACAAAATAATCCGATTTATACAGGCCTCTGGCTTTCATATTATTTGTAAACGTGGTAACATATTTATACCACACATATTGTCTTAATTGACCGTTATCATTAAGTTCATTTGCAGGGTTATTTTCATTACGATATGTTTTGATAGATTCATACTCTGTACCGGAGATTGTCTGATAATCAATCGATACATCGTATACATCTCTGTCTGAATGATACTCAAAATAAAGAGGAGGCATTTTGATACTATCCGTGCCGGTTGAGAAAGTGGGGTTAGACGCATAAGTATAACCGTCGGCAGCCTCTCTGCTGTTAATCGACCACTGCATCTGAAAACCGCCTGACAAGGACTGGTTTTCCGCAATTTTGTTCTTATAAATGAAAGTATATTCAGCGGTATCAGGTTTATATTCAAGGTTCCAGTCACTGTTAAGCTGGGTTGTGGTTGTTTGTGCCTGAATCTTGCCGCCTCGTTTTATCTGATCAATACCCTTTACGGTGAACTTAATTTCATTGGCATTGTAGGTTCTGTTTGCTTGCTGGAGGAAATAGGTGAACGTGAGCTTAAAGTTTACAACCTTATTGTCGGCGGCATAACAGATCAATGTTTGATCCTTGCTTTCACTCCAAGTTGATTGAACAGTCCATTCTTCAAGAAAGTTCGTGCCTTCTTCGATGTCCTGAGTTTCAGAGTTTTGTGTTTCGGAATCGGCGAACGCTGATATGTCAATAGATGTAAAAAGCAAAGAGATTATCATTAAAAAAGAAAAAACTTTACGACTCAGAACTTTAAGCTTTCTCATTATCTGTTCCCCTTTTCTTGAAAATTTACTGCTCTCGTCATTCGACCAGCAGTTTATATATTTCTTCCAATTGATCTTCTGACAAATCAGTTTTTGAATCAATTTTATTCAGATAATCGGCTTGTATACCGAAAGCGTCAACCTTTATGGTCTGAAACTCAGAATAGCCCAATACGTCGCTAATCACATTCTTCATCTGAATCTTGTCAAAAATCGGATCTGTTGTCTGACCGGAAGAGATTGAATTCTTGTAACCAAAAATATATGTACGTGAGTCGGAGACATATACTGTATCGCCCGGCGGGGTACTTTCAACCCCCTCCTCGACATTTTCAAGACGTATCCAATTAGTTTGGTTAAAAGAATTTTCAAGGGTGGTTTTTTCCGTTTGATTTGTTTTTAGATAGAAAATTTCCTGTAGTTTTTGTTCGCCCTTAGTTCCGTCAACATTAGCAATCGCCGTGTTTACAACGGGAACTGTAATACGTAAAAAAACAAAGGCGTCATTATTACCTGAATTGGTGATTTGAGGATTTTTGGGTATCTCGTCATACGGGAGAATGCCGGTAACCCTCTTATCAAAATTTCCCGGATATTCCGTTTCAGTCAACAAAATATCTAAATTTCGGGTGGTAAAGGTGTTGGTAACTTCATCTTTTGATCTAAGAAAAGCAAAACTCCACGCTATCACTGCCGCCAATACAAGTACGCAGGCCAAAACAGTTGTAATAAGCTTTTGTTTCTTTTTCAAAGTTACCGCCTCCTCTTAAATAATATTTTTCGATTTACAGCAAATGAGGACTTATGAAAGTCACTCATTTGCTGTTTTACGAAGTCTTTTTATCATTCTTTTTGCGGATAAGCAAAACAATCAGCGTCAGTGTTGCAGTCATAACGATAAAAAGCGTAAATATGGCAACGACCTCGCCTGTTTTCACAAAATCGGATATAGTCGTTCTTGAAGTTGTTTCGGAGGTTGTAACAGTCTTACTGCTGTCAGATGAAGTCACACTATTATCGCTTGTTGGTTCGGATACGTCTGAATCGGTCACCTCGGCACGAAAGATAAACTTGAATTCGGTTTCGCCGTAAATCGTAGTTTTTCCGCTCATGCTTCGTGTTATCTCTGTACCGCTGTTTGTAACGACTCGCTGACCGTTATCGATAAAACCTCCGACAGACGTACCGTTCCACTTAACGCTGACCGACATACGCCGAAAGCGGCTTGGCGTATAAACACCAAGGTCAAGCGGTGTTTCTCGTATATCAGGAGTTCCCTCACCTGTCACTTTGCCGCTATAGATTTGACTGCCGTCAAGAGAGATTACGCACTCACATTCGTTTTCCAAATCAATCTCGCCGCTTCTGGAAATGGGCTGAGCCGAAAACGTAATCCTGTAACTTTTATCCTCACGCAGGTTCATAATCTGAATGTTTTTTGTGTAGGTTACGTTCGGCTCCATATCCTCAACAAGAAAGAAATAGTCGCCGTTGTCACTGACAGACTGACCGTTGTCGTCAAGAACAACCAGTTTTTCGGGCAATCCCTCGACAGAGCCTTTAGGCAGTTCATCCGCAAATGCACACAGCATAAAATTGCAAAGGAGGGCAACAACAAAAAGCTGCAGTAATATTTTACTTATTATCTTCAATGTGTACCCTCCTTTAATACTTATTCATTCAAATTACATTAAATTACGGTTGCGTTGTTGGATTTTTCCAAGATACAGTATTACCATTCAAAGTAGGCACCTTCTCAGTCCACTCAGCTTTTACAGCAGTTGTCTTATCGTTATCATCGGATACCTGTACGGAATCGATTGTTACCTTGAGGTTATAGTCCATAGCAAGGAATGCGTCTTTCGTAACGGCCTTGTTCAGGGTTACAGATGTGATTAAATCTTCCGTTGTCTGACCTGCCTTAAGAATCGCATTATAATAGTAAGTCTTGTTATCGGAAGCTCTAGTCCAATTGTCAATATTATCAAGAGCAATGTCAATGATAATATCATCTGCTGTGTTATCATTATTGCCTTCATATGTAGCAGTAAGAGTCGTCTTGTCAGTACTTACTGTATATGTAAGCTCATTATCATCGATCAGAACTGTTTCTTTCTGACGGAGCTTGGCTGTGATCTTATACGGATCATTACTATCCGGAGTAACCTCGATGTCATAATACTTATTGTCATCATCAGTTGTGCCCTTTACAAAGTAATAACCGTCATATATTATCTTGTTAACCTTAACACCAGTAGAGTCCTCTACTTCTGTGGTAGAACGAGCAAAAATGTAATAACCTGTAGTTGTCGGCTTGAAATCACTAGTACTAGCCTCAGGATCTGTATCGACCGTAACAAAAGTCTTGTTGTCGTTTGTAGAAAGTGTCACACCATTGCCCTCAAGTTCAGTCTGGTCATACACTGCCGCTCCATAATTAGTGTCTGCGGAGTAAACCAATCTTGAACCTGCCTGCTTTGCTCTTACCTGATCTTTTGAGGCAGCCGGTGTATCGGGGTTAGCCTGAGTGGTTTCAGTTGTACTGAGTTCAATGGCGTTCTTAAGCGTATCATCACTAGCAGCTACGCTATCTGTCATGCGTGTCAAAACCAAATCTCCGCTGATTGACGCTCTAACAAAAGCGTCTACGTTACCGGTATTGGTCACTCTTACGTCCTTGTCAACTGTCTGACCCGGAGTCCAGTTGTTGGGAGGAGTAAAGTCCTCGACTGCAACAACATTGTAATTACTTGTTGCACTTATTTTGTTGACTACTTCATCCTTTGAAGTAAACCATGCAAATGTAGAACCGCCTACAATAAGGGCAGCCAATACACATGATGCAATGAGAATACTTCTTCTTTTCTTCTTGCTTGCCATAATCAATTCTCCTTTTCTGATATTAGATTTTGTCCATAAATAAGGACAATTAATCAATCGGGCTGAACGTCCGGCTCTTTTCCGTCGCTTACGGCGTTATCATCGTTATCGGAGGAAAAGTAGATTCTGAGCAGCTTAATAAAGGCAAATATCATGACAGCTATCGCAGCCACAAAATACCACCTCAGCTGAACGAAACGGATAATGTAGCCCAAATTCGGAATACCAAAATCGACCTTGCCGATGACCCTTTCCTCATCAATGAGAAAACTGTCCTCAACATTATTCGCATCACCTTTGGTTCTGAAACAGGTAACTCCCGTTCCCTCATAATTATCAAACTTCTCCGTAACACGGTGAGTCAGATAAGCGTCGCTGTCCCGTGAAGGATTGAACGTAATAACATCACCAACGCCAATTTTATCTCCGGAAACAATATGTACAAACACCACATCGCCGGTTTTATATTTAGGCAACATAGAGTCAGTAAGTACAGTGTAGTAGCGATAACCGAAAATAGATTTGGACGGCGATGTATTAAACGCAAACAGAACAGCACCGATAAGTATACAAGCGGAGAGCAGATATACGAATACAGTAGTCAATGTATCGAAAAACCGCACTGCCGCAGATACATCTTTTGTAGAAATTTCTTTTTTATCCAATTTATTCAAAATATGCTCATACTCCTTATATTTCAGAATTTCATTTGAAACGAACACATAATTCTGATTAGAATTGCGGCGAGTCAAATAGATTATTCATTTTTATCAATACCATACTTATCCATAATAATTGAAATAACGTATAGAAAAATAACAAACGTGATTGTAATCACTTTTCCCTTTAGGGAACTTATCCAAACTAAAAGGAATCCTATATATTCAAAACAAAATATTACCTTACCTATTACGTTCTCATAGTCAACGGGAGAATCATAAGTATTGTTAGCCAAACCTTTTGTCGTAATCCGCTTTGCACTGTCGTCTTTCTTTACTACACGATGCGTAACAGAAATGTTTGCTCCGTTTAACGAGTAATTTATATCGTCGCCAATCGTTATTTCATCATAATCGACAGGTTTAACAACAATCATGCTTCCCACCGGCAAATCAGGTTCCATGGAAGGCGACACTACCGTTTTTAACTCTATATGAAAAAATAGGTGCAGTATTAAAAATGTTATATATAATATTATTAAAGTAATAATAAAAAAATGAGAAATAAAACTAATTATTTTTTTCGTTATAAATCAGTCCCCTATCATAAAGGTTATCTTTATATATTGACTTTTATTACCTTGTTTTCGGCGTATTTTCTTCTGATTATTGTTTTAAGTTTCTTTATATCTATATTTGTCGCCGGCTATGTCAAAAACACTTGCAATATGGCAGTATTTCGGCGGTTTTTGCTTTTTGTAGTAAAAAATATGCTCGAAAACCCGAACACGTCAAGCTGCTAAACAACCTCTTAGAAAGCGACTTGATTTATTTTTCATGAATAAAACCTCCTTCATAAAAAGTCAATTTAGATTTTAGTATGGGTTATCAACCACCCACCTTTATTTTTTATCATTATAACATACACATCGCTCAAAAACGTCACAAAAAACGGCTTTTTATTTCTTTTAAAGAAATAAAATTGTAAACTTTCTGTGAACATTTCGTTTTTTTGAATGTTTTTTTGGACGGAATTTTTGTTAAAATTATCCAATTGATTGTTAATCAACTCTCAAACAATCTGAGAAAATGCAGTTTTCCCTCCGTTAGCTGTGCCCAGTCGTACTGTTTCATATATTCTCCCCTATATAAGTTCACCGCCGACATATCTCCTTTAAGCATACGGTAATAGTCACAATCCACCATATCACAATTAATTGCTAAAGACCCACTCTTTCTTATAAGCACGTCATCGCATCCTATATTGTGAAAAGTATTTTTGAGGTCATTTATCAGGTTGCGTAAACGATGCTTTGTTTTTTTCATGTCGGTTTCATCTTCCCATAGTATGTCAATAACCTCCTCGGCGTAGCAATATGCTCCCTCACGGTCTATAAGATATGCAAACAGCTCCTTTGTCTGCCGCCGCTCAAAATCAAGAGGTTTATCCTGCCAAAAAATCTCAAAAATTCCGAAACATTTCACTCGAAGCTTGCCTTTTTGCGATTGAAAAGGCAGAACAAGACTGTCAATCTCTGCACGAATACGCTCGGATTCAATAGGTTTCATAATATATCCGTTTGCATGTATTTCAAATGCGTCTAATGCGTAATCCGAATAGCCTGTTACGAAAATTATTTTTGTATTGGGAGAATATGTCTTTATCTTAACTGCAAGCTCCAGACCGTCTATGCCCGGCATTCGTATATCGGAAAATACAATATCGGGACGAAGCTGACGTTTTTCAATGGCATCCAACACCTCCGAGGATTTTCCGAAGTCCATTATCTCTGCTCCCTGCTCTGCTTCGGCAATCGAAGTGTGCAGCATATCCAGCATTTTAGGTTCATCGTCTATTGCAAAAATAAGCATATAAAATCAATCTCCTTTCGGTAGAATTATAGTTACAGTCGTTCCCTTTTCCGGAGCCGATGTAATCTCCAGTTTTCCGCTGCAAATGCGGGATAGACGGTCACGAACATTTTTTATCCCGATATGCAGTCTGTCATCTGCGGGAATATCATTAGGGTCAAAACCTTTGCCATTGTCGGACACCGTCACCTCGACGTGGTCGGGGAATTCTTCTGTTGAAATTGTTACCGTTCCTTTTCCGTTTGATGTTGCCCTTATACCGTGACGAACTGCATTTTCGACGATCGGCTGCATTGTAAGTGCAGGAATTTTGAAGTTGATACATTTAATATTATATTCAACTGTTAAATCATCTTCAAAACGCAGCTTTTCTAAATTAAGATAAGCTTTTGTGTGTTCAAGCTCTCTGAAAAAATTAATTGGCACATTGGAAGAGATAGAGTTCATATTTCCACGAAGATAAAGAGAAAATTCTTTTACTGCTGATTCTGCGGCTTCAGGATTACTGCGGCACATCATCTGGATTGCACCAAGGGAATTATATAGAAAATGCGGCTGGATCTGACTTATCATAATATCTACTTTAAGTTTTTCATTCTCCTGTTCATTGCGATAAAATTTTTCCGTTTGATCGCTGACTACCAAAACATACATAACAAGGGCAGCAATGGTAGTCGCAAACGACACAAAATACACTCCGTAGAACAGCATTTGCAATACCATTGCAGCCAAAGGAATTATTATACATACGAGAAAAGCGATATATTCCTTTTTAGTAAACGAGGTTCTATTACGAACAGAAATGTAAAGAAGTGCCAAAAACATCAATATTTGTAATAAAATTACTATAGGATAGCCGGATTTTCTATGACATATATTATTATAATCAATGGTATAATACAATCCTGTAAATTGTGACACTGTAAGAAGAAGTGTTTGAAGAGAAAAAACTATTAAAAGAAAATTGCGGATTAAGCGACGTTTGTGGTTTGGGTCAATAATATACAGCAAATATTGAGCCATTGAATACGTGGTTATTATGCTAAGAAGAAACTCGCCGTAAGTTACAGCCAAAAAAGCCGCATGGTAATATGATCCCGGTCTGCCTTTCATTATCAATCCTGCGATTATACACGACAAATACATAATCAGGCAGACATACAATGTAACAAAATATTTTATAGTGTTTTTATCTATCTTTGCTCCAATGAAAATTTGAAGTAATCCAATTATACACAGTATTATTCCCGTAAATTCAATAACATAATTAATCATTAGTTACACCTCTGTATTATAAATACATATTATATTTATTGGCTTAAACTTTCAAATTAAAAATTAAACTCAAAAAAATATAAACGAAATTTTCTATTACTTATTTATGAATATATAATTTTTTTGTATGTTCTTTTTCCACTAACAAGAAATTTGTCAATAATCCTACTTTCATAATCAAAATGATTATTTGGACAGACTGTACCTATACTAAATAGATTGAGCAATTCAATAAGTTCCTCTAAATATTGATATTCACGTATACCAAATACATAAGCAAGCGGAGTATTGGTTTCATGCTCCACTGCCCACCAGAGCCATATCCAATATTTTCTCATGATAATAACTCCGCATTTTATCCATTGCACAGATGTTATGTTTCACATTACAATATCAATATTATTATTTGAATCACATTGTTTCAGATATTCTTCATTCACTGCTTTTGCAATTTTTTTCGTTTTTTTAAAACTGCTGTTACAGTATTGGGAGAAATTTTTAATACACGTCCTGTATTTCTTGTTCCTGAACCTTTCATTGCCATATCAATAATTTTTTTCTTTCACTCCGGGTTTACTTGCATTGTTACTGTATTCCAACTGAAAGGTTTTGTGCTTGCACTCGGAATTCCTACACATCATTCTTTGTCTTCCTGTACTGTTTCTTCCGTTTTTTACCACATTATCGCTTTTGCAATAAGGACATATTATCTTTTCGTAAACCATTTTTACTCTCCATTTTCATTTTTCAATATTATATCACCCCTATTTTTATTTGTCAACTTGAAGTGGTATACTAATATTGGACACCGAGGGTACTTTTTGGACAGCATTCGGTTATAATAAAAACCACAGAAAAATGCTGTACACAAAGTATTCCGAACAAAATCGGGGGTTTTCGTTTCACAAAAAATAACAGTCCATATTGCAGGACTGTTATACATCTTCAAACATTATCAGCATGAATATCCACGGCGTGTTCCAATGCGTGAATTACATTTTTGGATTCACCCCTCTGTATTAACGACTCGCTGTCGGGAGCGGCATATACAAAATCTATGCACGTCTAATCGAGAGCAACGGGGTCTTTCGACGCAAGAAATCCAATATCGTGCATATCAGGAGCGGTTAGTCCCGCCCTGCTATCAGACAAAAGCCTCAACAAGGGTTTTGTCTTGCACAACTTTTTGAGTTAATCCTATCTTTTTGTTCTTGTTAAAGCTATACGTCAGAAGATACCCTTTGTCCAAATGATAATAATCCAAATAACGAGAAAGCTGAAGCTCACCTTTCTCGTGGTATACATTTCCTCTCCAGATTTTTAGTTCAACAATGTGACGTTCCCCAAGATAATCAATTACAATATCCATTCGCTCATTATTACGCGTTTCGGTTTCAATATAATAATTACCTGTTCCGTTGATTATTGGACGAATATAAAGCAGAAACCTTCTCCGTCCTTCTTCTTCACTGAATGTTTCAGCTTTACCTTCATAAATATCGTTAAAGGCAGTAATATAATTATCCAGTAATTTCTCCATGTTGAGCCGACCGTTTTCGATAAATTGTTCTCTGTTGCTTGAACCATATCGTGATATTGGAATATCTTTCATTTCACTCAAACTTAGGAAATAATTATACAGCAGAACTTCAAATATTCTGTTCGCAATAGCAAGTGCACCGCAATCATTTCTCACAAATCCATACATTTCTCCATCCATGGCAGGAATGTTATATTGATTGTAGGAAATGTGCTCGCCTCCAAACAGAATTCGCTGCAAAACATTTCTCAAAGGAGCATTGTCATACACCTTACCCATCAATGAATCAAACAGTGTGTTCTTTTCCAAAAGAATGCGTTTCACCGCCTCACTGATTCCAAAGGACGTCCATGCAGCGGCAGGCTCGCAAAAATGTTCACCGATAAGCTCAGTGTCAATGATCTGACAAATCCGGCTGACAAGGAAAGGATACCCGCCTGTATAGTCATGGATTTCCTTTGCGAGCTGCACTGTGTTCATGCCGACGTGATGGTCATTTTCATAATTATCAAGCATTCCTGCAATACCTGAAGCAGACAAACTCATGTCGATGTTAAAATCAGCTGCAATATTCCACGGACTGTTGAATTTATGAGCGTCCTCGGGACGAAGTTTCCTCTTCAGATTTTTCACATCAGTTACCCCGGCGAGTATAACAGACTGAAATGTTGCTGTGTCCTTTGTATCTCGACTAATATACCCATCTCTCAACTGTGCAAGGAAATCAAGAAAAACCTGATTATTTGTAGCACTATCAACCTCGTCAATAAATAATAGTATGGGCTTATCCGAATTTTGACACCATCTTTTGAACACTCTGAATATATCCGCCATTCGTACTTTTTCGGTATCTCTTTGGCAAATAAGCTCGAAAGCTTCAATATATATTTGTGGAATAGCAGCTCCGTTAAATTCACACTCATCTATCAGCAGCTGTGCAAGTGCTTGTGTAAAAGTGCTTCCGTTGCTGAACGCACCATCATCTAGACCTTGGAAATCTATACTTAAAACTGTATAATCATCTTTAAGATATTTTGCCAATGCAGTTAGCGTGGTTGTTTTACCATATTGACGTGCTCTATTAATAGTAAAATAACGTCCGGCATCAACCATAGCTTTAATCTGTTTGATTCGGTCTTGAATATCTACCATGTAATTTTTTTCGGGCATACAGGCTCCGGTAGTTCTGAATTCTTTCATAGCAAGTATATACCGTCCTTTCGTACTGATTCCGTATAATATCATTTTACCATATATGAATGGTAAATATCAACAGCTGTTTTCATATTTTTGTAATGGCGTATTCTCCAAGGTTACTATTCACACTCTAACCTAAGATAAAAATGGGAGAAAACTCTAAGAAATCAAAAGCCTCAAATCTCGTAAAATCGAGGTTTTGGGGCATTTT
>CACWTQ010000013.1 GCA_902763835.1 uncultured Ruminococcus sp.
GTAAGGCGGCTTGCCCTTGACAGGTTCTGAAAGAAATGCTACAATGGCTGACCGACGGTGAACCTACTGTAGCTGTTCTTGAGTTCGTCACCGTCGGCATCGACCACACAGCATTTCTTTCAGGTTCTGTCAAGGGTGGTGGTCGCCTTGAAAGCACTTTCGGGAAACCCACTACCCACTACAAACTGCGAATAACCAATTTTTGTGATTATCAACACCATTCATTATCGTGATAAATCGAAATAAAGAACCGTTGGATATCAAATGATTCCTTCAAACTTTTTCTGAAACTATACTCACAATCTAAAAGATTTCCAACTTTAAACGGTAGTTTTTATAGCACAACGAGTAAAATTACTACAAAATACTCTATGTATTTTAGCTATGACACAACAAAAAGAGAAAATTTAACGATATTTTGCAAGTTATCGAAAAGATCTAATACAATAGTATTACAAACATATTTTTCTTATCAAATTTTTATAGGCTTCTCTTTGATAATGAATGGCTTGTTCTGTAACGGATTTGTTTTTTTCTGCTGTTAAAAAACTCTTGTAAACATTTGCTTTAAATTCGGGAGAAATTCTGTTTTCGGGATTCTGCTTAATTCCGAAAAATTTGTTCTGTTTGTACTCCGACTCGGAAACTTCGCGGATACATCTGCATAACTCTTCCATAATGTAATCGAGAAATTCAAGACTTATCGATTTAAAAATTAATGTTTCTTTGTTCATCAGCTCTTCCCTTACGGCAGAGCTTTTGTCTTCTTCGTAAAAAATCTTGCAAAACTCTGTTACGTGTTCTGTAAAGAAAAGTTGAGTATAAAGTTGTCTGTCGGAGTTGTTCTGTTTTTTAGTAAGGTGTTTACCGAACTCTGCCATAAGGGGAAGTATTTTTATAAGAACACTTTTAGCTTCATCGGTTAATTCGGCTTTTATTTCAATATCCGAATATCCTTTGACATCATTTTCGTCATCGGAAGCAGGGCGTTCAAAATTGCTGCGTTTACGCTGATTGGAAAAACTACGCTTAATTGCTGTATTCATATATGCAACAAAATTTTCTCCCTCCTGAAATTTATCCAGTATGCTGATACCTTTCTTGTTGTCCAAACCGTATATCTTGTCGGCAATAACATTGAGGAAATCATCATTATTGAACTCGTCTTTTCGTCGGGGGTTATCCAGATACATCTTCGTAAGCATATCGCACACCTGATACTGAATATTTTTCTTTTCAAAGGGTGAAGCCGAACGATACTTAACAGCGAGTTCGTTTATTTTATTCAGGGAGTATTCGTTTTCAAACATCAATCTCCCTCCTCAGCACCGAATATAATTGCGGCTATCTTTTCTTCGGGGTTCTCAACGGACATACGGCAGAATGTTTGGGAAAGTTCGTCCATATAGAACAAAGATGTCAGGTCGTAAATATCTCCGCCACTGTTATTTTGAACTGTGCCGTGAAGCTTGCCGTACACTATCGAGCCGATGTAAAGGTTTTTCTTGGCTTTGTAAGCGTATCTGAGAGCCATAAGCTGAACGAGTGGGAGAGGTTTTGTGCCGTAGGTAATGCAGGTGTAAATCTGGTCGTTGTCATCAAAGCATTTTAAAAGCTTACCGTAAAGTCCGAGAAGTGTGGAAATGTTTTCGTCATCGCTGTAATCAATTCTTTCAATATTGCATTTTAGATTTTTTGACTTAACGAGTACATCAAGCTGTTCGATTACAATGTCATAATTTCGGTTGCAGTTTTCAGTGTCGGAGTGGAGAAAGTAAACGGTTATCTCCTCGCCGTTTTCGGTGTAGGTGTTTATGGCATTGAGGATAGGGAGAGTATGCGGAGCGTCATAAACGAGTTCGGAATTATCGGCAGGCTTGTAGATAATGGGTGTAAGCTGGGGTTGAAACGGTGTCGATGTAATGAATTTTTTCATTATTCGCTCTCCTTTTTTATTGTAATATTTTCTATAAATTCGGTTGAGGTTTTTAAGAAATTTCTTATCTCCACTGCGGAGAAATTGTTGTCTTCGGGGAAAGTGTAGCCGTAGTTTTCGGACATAAGCTTTTTAAAGGTGGGTTCGTTATCGGTGTCTTCACTTGCGTGATTAATCTGATTGCGGGCATACTTTGTATAAAGATAATCAAGTCTGAGCTTTTTAAGTGTTTCGGAATCAATGCTGAGTGTGATGTTGGTGCTGAGATCGCTGTTTACCGCTCTTTGATAATTATTGATAATGGACTTTGAGTCCTTTGAGGAGTCGGTTTTTTTGTCGGTTTCTTCGGAGCGGAAAGCGTAGTGATTGTTTTTAAGAAACTCCAGAAGCTTATCAACGTTTTTAGGAAGCTGACTTAAATCCCTCGTACCGAGCTTGGCAAGAAGCTCTCTTTCAAGTTTATCGTTTTGTGTATAATAAAGTCTGATACCGCTGTTGTCGTAGAAAGTGTCACGGATATTTACAATGGTTTCAAATTTATGTTTGCACTCGGGGGAGTAGTTGGAATTCATAAAAAGCTTATTGAAGTTTCTGCGGTATGAATACATAAGTACAAAGCTTAGGTTTTCGTCAATAATACGGCTCATTTCACTGAGGTGGTCATCAGACTTGACGTTTAAAGTTGATGCTAAAAAGTACTCTACATAAATATCTGTACCGGGATTGAAGGATTTTTTCTCAAGCTTGTCATCGGAAACAGAAAGGAATTTGAGTTCCTTGAAGTAAGCACGGGGAATTTTCTCTACATAGATTGTGATTGCCTGCTGCAAGAGATTATTTGAAAGACACCATTTGATAAGGCTGAGATAAGTAAACTTTCCGGAGGAGTAAAATTTCTCGTTAATTGCAGGAATCAGGTTAATAAACAGAGCCTCGTCAAAATCTTTTGGGGTGTCGTGCATAAGGTCGTTCAAGGTTTTGTTAAGCTTTTTTACGATTGATGAAATATTGTTCAGACGACAAAGGCACATTGCGTTGTAAAAATCGGTCATACAATCGAGGAGAAGAGCTATTTTCGGGTTTGTGCTGCTGCGGAAGAAATTGATAAGTGTCTGAGGATTACCAGAGGTTGTGAATTCGTGAGCACCGTTGATAAGGTCAAACATACGGAAAGTATTTTTTATGTCTTCAATTCTGCCCTGAGTGCCTTTGAGCGAAGAATATATAGCCTTATCGATTCTGATGTTCATATACTCGAAGTAACGGAAAAGGTACACAAGAGAGTAAACCACCGACCTAAAACCGCCTGTTGTGTCGAGATACACTGTATCGCTGTTTTCAAATGCAAATTCCTTTACAAGACTGTTAGTAATATCCACAAGGGGTGTATCGGTTTGATATTCTATGAAACGGGGTTCGATGTTTTCACAGCCGCACGTGCTGATGATTTCACGAACCTTATTTATATGTTTGGTGTTGTTTACTTCCTTTGAACACATACAGATGACGTCGGTGCAGTCGAGCACGGTTCTGAGAAGATAAAGCAAGCCTGCACCGCTCGACCAATCGGATTTTATAATGTCGGTGCAGTCGGAAGAATAATCTATAATATCGGGTATTTTTCCATCATTTGGTTCTTTGATAGGACTAAGTACAGTGATAATAATTTTTCTGTTCATAATTTTTACCTCCAAGAAAAAACTTTTTTTCACAAACTTCATACTTATTATACCATTACATACAAATTATGTCAATAGTCATATATTAAAATTTATGTAATTGTTCACCGTGCCGAGTATTCCCGACACGGTGAACGCTTTGGGAATACGATTAACCAATGAGAATTTCTATAATTTTGCCGAGCTTTCTAAGACCTTCCATTGGGTCGCAGTCGGGGTAGTTTTCGGAATCAATAATCATAAATATACACCTCCTTTATAACTAACGCTTATTGTGCTTACAAAAGTTAATGAATAAATCAGTTGTCTGTTTCGTCTAAGATTTTGCCCAAGTTGCTGCCGATGATTGCTCCGCCGACGCCGCCGACGGAATAGCCGATAATAGCACCAAATTCTTTTAACATATAATATCACCTCATTTCTATATTAACGCTTATCGGGTTTACAAAAAGTTATTAGTTGTCTGATTCGTCTATTAATCCGCCTATACTGCCGCCTATGATTGCTCCGCCAAGTCCGCCGACGGAATAGCCGATATAAGCACCAATTTCTTTGAACATATAATATCACCTCCGTTTCTATATTAACGCTTACTGTGCTTACTGTGTGTCAGGGTTGTATTAGTCGAGGATAATTTTAAGGATTTCAAAAAGAAAATCGTCGTTGGTTCTAGCCATAAATATCACTCCCTTTCGTATTAACGCTTATTTGGCTTACGGGAAAATGTATGTATCAATAAAGAACAAAGGGGTTATCATCATTTTCGTCAAATATAAAGCTGAGAGGTGGCATAACGAATTTCATAAATTATCACTTCCTTTCTGTATTAACGCTTACTGTGCTTACTGTGTGTCAGGGTTGTATTAGTCGAGGATAATTTTAAGGATTTCAAAAAGAGTTTTGCCGTTGGTTCTAGCCATAAATATCACTCCCTTTCGTATTAACGCTTATTTGGCTTACGGGAAAATGTGTGTATCAATAAAGAACAAAGGGGTTATCATCGTTTTCGTCAAATATAAAGCTGAGAGGCGGCATAACGAATTTCATAAATTATCACTTCCTTTCTGTATTAACGCTTATTGGGTTTACGGAAAATATATCAATATACAATAATAGGAAATGGGAAAGGTGTTCTGTCGTTGAAGATGTCATTGGGATTCATAATACATTTCATAGTTATCACTTCCTTTCTGTATTAACGCTTATCAGGTTTACGGAAAATATATCAATATACAATAATAGGAAATGGGAAAGGTGTTCTGTCGTTGAAGATGTCATCGGGGTTCATAATACATTTCATAGATTTCACTTCCTTTCGGGTCACTGTTTGTTGTGTGTACGGCTGTATGTTATGTTAAATGATTAGCTGATAAAGTCGTTGAATATTCCTCAAAGTTGTCCTTTTCGTAAAGTTTTGAATAGCTTGTTTTCATATATTATCACTTCTTTCTGTATATTAAACAATTGGATTTTTGATTTTTAAAGGGGAATTCGAAAATTTATCTGAGAAATTTTTTATTGTATATATGCTTAATGAATTTTATAAATCATCACCTCCTGTTTGATGAGCAAGTGCTTACAGCCAAAGGCTGAGGGAATTTATATTCTTGTTGCTATGTCTATTGCTGTACCTACTGCTTGTCCTATTTTTTTGCCTAAAAGTCCGCCAAGGCTTCCGCCTATTAAACCGAATAATGCTGTGAACATAAATTTCACCTCCTGATGTCAACGCTTATTGAGTGTACGGTTATGTTGTCAGTCGTTATTGTTAATGATTTCAGATATTGCTATGATGATGTCTATTGTAGTGCCGATTGCTGCGAAAAGTCTTGAGTAAGTATCATTCATAAAAATTCACCTCCTTGTTTCAACGTTTATCGGGTTTACATTTTCTTAGTTGTTTCTTTGCTTTTCAGGTCTTCCGAGATACTAATGATAATGTCGATTATCGAACCGATTGAGCGGAAAAGCGTTTCGTATGTATCGTTCATAAATTTTCACCTCTTTCTGTATATTAAACAATTGAGTTCTTGACTTTTAAAGGGATTTTCGGAAGTTTTTTTAATTTGTTTTTTCTTGTTGATTGCTGTTTTTGTTTTCTAATAGTTAAACAGTTGAGAATTTGTTTTTTTAAGGAGAAAAAGAAAAAACACAGTAAAAAATTTACTGTGTTCTAAATTAAGTTTATTCGTCCCCTATGGGGATATGTGGATTGTTACGCAAGCAAAATCAGCTCAAAAAAGTTCCGATTTTATGCGGCTTTCGAGCGTTGAAAAATGCCAAAAGTGCGAATCTCATAATTATCATATCACACTAAACGAATTTTGTCAACAAAAAACCGAAAAAACCGCATAAAATCACAGGTGCGAATCTCTGCCGACCAAGAGGAACTATTTGTTACTTAAGTGTCTTGGTTTTTCCCATTCCCAGTGCATTTTTTACACCTGTTCCGTTGAATTCCGCAAACGTAAACAATGCCGCAAGAAGCTCTCGCAAAGGAGCTGAAAGCCTGTTTGTAACAGTAAGCCTGCCATAAAATCCACGAATTCCGCAGCCTTTCATTTTGTAGAAGCTGCTGCTGAGATTGTAGGAGCTTATCGAGGTTTGGTGCTTTATAAGACTGAGGGCATCTTCATCTTCAAATGAGTTGTTCGGAAAAACTATGTTCCATTGTTTCCATAAATTTTCAATCATTAAATCCAAATCGGGAAATACAAGAAATTCACCGTTTTTCTTTAATGCCGTGGTTGTTCGGAATTGCAGTGTTATGTCACGGTTTACGCTTATGTCGGACGAAATCTTTCTTATGTCGTTAAAGCCTCTGATGTGTGTTTTTTTTATGCTCTCAGACCTCAGAACAATTCCGTCACGTTCTATCGGAAATTCTTTGCAGCGGTCAAGAAGTCCGTCGAGAATCTCCGACAGTTCCTCGTCAAATGAGCTTATGCACCATACCGCCGTGCCGTTGGTGTTGTTGTATTCGATATTCTGTGAAACAGGCGTCTTTACATTTTCGTGCATAGCTTCGCATAAATCATCGGGCAGCATTCCCATAAGACAAGCATATATATGATAGCCGGGGTTGCTGCGGAAAGCTTTGTCTGTGCCGTAGCTCAGGTTAATTTTATAGTAATCAATCATAAGATGTCCCTTTCAAGTGATACACTGCATAAACCAAGATGAAAGTAAACATCACCGATTTTTGTGTCTTTGAGCATATGCGGAGATATGCCTACCGAGTAATCATTTGGGTTTACAAACTTTCCGTTGATTTTGTTTTTCTTCATATTGTCCGATGTCTTTATAAGACCCTTTTGAAAACCGTTCATTGTGTATGTGATATTCTTTCCGAAAAATCCGCTGCCGCCGCCCAGTATTACAAATGAATCGTTGAAATCATTCTTGTTGCCGTCGGGTATCGGGAATTTCGAGAGATAGAATTCGCTGTATTCCTTGTCAAATTCAGCCACCATTTTATTGAAAAGCTGCTCAAAGTTTAATTTGATATTTTCAGGCTTGAAATACCGTTTGTCAATCTTGATTTTGAATTCAACCTCAACACCACGTTTCAGACATTCACGTACAGAATTCATCTTATTTTCGCAGCTGCTTGTTCCGGGTATGTCGAACTTTCGGCATACAATAAAATTACTGTCGTCAATGAATTCACTGTCGCTTATGCTTAAACCTTTCATAATGCTGTTTACAGCGTCGTTGATGTTCGCCCTGCCGTTTCTCATTTTTAGGGGAAGTATGTTGATAAGGTCCTTTTCTGCGTTCTCAGCTTCTTCGGCTAAAATCTTTGAGGGCGGCTTTGAATTACCTTTCTTATCTGTTTCCATACAGTGCGGTTGGTAATTATTCTCCCTGATAAGATATTGCAAAAGAACCGTTCTCAGCATACCTTTAACAGAACTGCCCGGAATGTACGCTTTATTTTCCTTTTTTCTCATAAAACAGGAAATAGCCGAGAGAGAATGTTCATCGTCAAAACAGCCGTTGTTCTTAACCTTGTAGATAGTTACAGTGTTTCGATCATTAACAGAAACAGCTATGTCATTCATAAATTTGTTGAGATTTACTGTTTTATCACGTTTGCTTTTGTTTATCATAAAATCTTCAAATTTTTGAATGCGGTTCTTGCCGTCCTGCATATCCATTTTTACCATATATTCCATAAACTTGTTCATATTGATAAATCGGATAATGTCTTTTTTGGAGGAATAACAGAACTCCTTTTTGCCAACCTCTTTGCCGCTTCCTACAAATACAGGAGAGAGAGTTTTTAGCTTCAATGTGTAGTATTCAAAACAATTGTTCATTTAAAGCTTCACCTCCATAAATATAGGTTTTGAGTACCTGTAAACAGTGTGAGTGCCGTTCTCGCCGACTTCATAAACATCTCCCTCGAATTTGCGGCGGACTACCGAACTGGCTCCGAGAAAATACTGCGTTTTCTTCTTTACCATAGCGGCGGCATTCGGCGAAAATGAAAATCCGCCACGACGTACAATACTGTAATATCCGCCGTCGAGTGTGCTTTCAAGTTCGTTCTCTTTAGGCAGTGATGTGGTCAGCAGCATATAATTTTGGGAGGAAGTTCCCAGCTTGCTTAAAAGATATTTTGCACAAGCGTTGTTTTCATCTTCCAACTCAAATGCGAAACGTCCGCAGCCGCCGCTTACTGCTCCGCCTATTCCGCTGTAGCTCATAGCCGAAAATACTTTGCAGATAAGCTCTTTGTCGCTGTTGTCTTTATAGCCGATAATTCCGTAAAGTCCGCAGTTATCATTAAATTCATATACTCCGAGCCTGTACGGCATTGCATTTTCTGTGCCGTTGCGTACAGACGCTTTTGTATAGATTTTCCGATGTGCAAATTCTTTATTGAAATTATCAGCACCGGGCATACTGCCGCTTTTGATATATTCTGAATAAGCAAGCATACTTTCCTCTTTTGCGGGAAGCCACGAAACGGATTTGACAGCTTTTCTGTTCTTTACATCAAACACAGCACTGTCTTCAAGCGGATAAATCGGTTTTGGAATATACAGAACATCTTCACTGTAGGGGAATGTATCTGAAAAAAGCAGATTTCCGCTGCTGCAAAGGTAAATGATTTTCTGTGCGGTGTCGCTGCTGAATGTTCGAGCCGCTTCGTTGCAGATTGCCGAAAACAGCGTATCGGCGTGAAGCGTCATTGCAGCATTGGTAAGTGCGACCGAGCCGTCACCGTGACCGCTGTGAAGAGGTGCAAGAAAATTCAGTTTATATATGCAGTAATTCATATTCCTCCACTTCCTTAAACAAGGCTTTGATGTCATCTCCGCTTATTTCATCATTTCCGATAACTTCAATTTCAAAATTGCTGAAGCTTACTCTTCCGCTGCCCCTTGAACCGTGACCGCCGAGATAATCAAGCTGCAAAAGCTTGAAGCCCTCCGCAAGCTTTTCAAGGTCACGATTAACTTCTTTCATATCCTCGATATTGTAAACAATAACGGTTTCAAACTTTATACCCGGTACAACACGCTCAATCTGTCGGGGATTCGCCATACAGTTTCCTCTGTTGATTGTGTTCTCGAATTTAACCTCTGTGAGGTCGCTGAGTCTGATGTCCTTATTCAATACATACGCATCGGAAAATTGAAGTCTTGCAGGCATTATGGGATTGCTTGAACCGAACATCTGCCTCATCTGCCTGATGAAAGGCTTGTCGTTTTTGATGTCCTTGAATTCATCGGGAGTATCCTCAACTGCTGCGATAAGCGAACGAAGCTTACCTTTGAGAGAGCTGCCCGGGATAATCGGCTTGCCGTCTCTGCTTGACTTGATGACAGGTGAATCCACCGTTCCGATAGCCGAATACGCATCGGAGCCGCCTATATGAAGTCCTGTGAGAACTGTAAGATCTGTTTTGATAACGATTTTTCCGTTTATTTTTAAAGACATATTTTAACCTCCTCAGTCTTTATCTACGTACAGAAATCTGTGATACGCAATGAGCGATTCAAAGTATTTGCAGTAAGCTTCAAACTTTGCTCTGCTTGTGCCGATGTCCAGAAGATAGCCTATAATGTGCGAGTTGATAACAAAAGCTTTAACAGCGTCGTCACGTCCGCACTCATAGATTACATGAACCTTGAACATCATAAGAGCCGTTATACTTTCCGAAGAAAGTGTGCTTTTCTCAGAATTGCTTTCGCTGGCGATAATATCGCAGAGCATATTGTAAATACTTCTTATCTTAGTCCTTGTGATTACCTTACCTTTTGAAAGTCCGCATATCACATCGTGAGCGGTGTTCACGTACTCCGACTTGAACTTATCGTCAATAGGCAGTTTCTGTTCAATCTTTTCAAGATCTCCCCTGGGATCGTTGTTATCTCTTCCTCTCTGCGAATTATTGTTATATCCGTTCCTGTTGTTATTTGTCATCTTCAGTACCTATCCTTTCACTGTATACGAATATGTAAATTGCAGTTATCAGCTGTTGTCTGTCAGTAGCATTGATTACCCAATCATATATTTTTTCCGAAAACTCCTTAGCTTTCGCTTTATCGACAATACCTTTCTCGGAACACATTCTTCCCAGAAGATAAGCAACTCTTGCAATATTTATTTTATCATTGTCACAGCCACGCAGATATTCAAGAAGCTTGTACACAAAGCTCATACCTTTTGGGTTATCCTCTGCTTTTTTCAGGAAATTACGGAGAGCGGTAAGCTTTTCGTTCTGCACCTTGTCAAGAAATACGCTCCAGCTGTAGGTGTTCTTTTCGGAATCTTCAAAGAGAGTGACAGAGGACTTGCCCTCATTTTTCTTTGCACGGCTTTCAAGTAATTCTGTTTCCGCAGCGTAAGCGGCAGTGGGATACTTGCTGTCATATATTCCTATTCCGCCCGAAGCAGTAAGCTTGCCGTCGGAAAGCTTTCCAAGCTCTGAGATTATATCCTGAGCCGCCGAAATTACGTCATTCCAAGCACCGACAAGGAAAACGTCATCGCCGCCTGCATATATTACATTGATTCTGTACTTCTTTTCGGCGAGTATCTCTGTCAGACTTTGCTTGAAGAAAACAGACAGCTGGTGTGAGAGTGCTGCGGTTCTTGCTATGCTAACAAATCGGCTGTCGCAGTATTCATCGGTCTTTTTGTCCTTAATCTTAAAGCCCGAAACGAATGTGTTTCCGAGGTTGTCAACGTCCATTCGCAGAACGCCCAGACGTTTCACACCGTCGGAGGAATCGGCGAGCTTTTCAAGTATTTTGTCGTCCTGATAGTCGCATACAAAAATCTTACGGCTTTCGTTGTATTTGTTCATCTTGCCATAATGGTTCTTACAGTAAATACGTTTTATGTTGCCGTGCGAATACTCTTCATCTATCTTGTCTGAATTCAAAAATGCAAGATATGAGTTTCCGTTCAAAGAAAAAAGCTTAACCTGACTGTGTTCATTTTTTTCTTTGAGAACGGCGAAGTACATATTTTCGTCCATAATGATTTTAGACATAGCAATAAAACAGCTGCACCATTCGCAAAGCCTGTTGTCGTCATCGCTCCGCACAAGAGAAGAAGCTTTTCCGCAGATTCGGCATTCTCTGTTTTTCTCGTCTGCAATTTCCGAATTGAGAGTGAGAAGCACATCGGGAGGATATTTCTGAAGCTTGCGGTTGGCGAGCTTTGACGAAAGCTTTGTAAATACCGCCGAATAAGAACCCTCGGGTTTATTCAGAAAATCATTTGCACTGCATTCCTGAGTATCCCATACAACGCACATTGAGTTTCCGAAAGCTTTAGCCGCCCAAAGGCTGACTTGTTTGTGCAGCTTTCTGAGATTTTCCGTGCATTCGGGAATATTCGGCAGGATAACATAGCAGTGACCGCCTCCCGAATAAAGAAGATTAGCTCTTGAAACACCGCTGAGATCAAGAATTTCGTCAATAAGATTCTCCATAACCAGTTCAACAAAGAAAGATTTTGCACGGAGAGTTTTCAAAACGTTCTTGTCTGTAACGGTATAAATGAAATTCTGAATACCTGTAAAATCGGCACTGTAAAGGAGAAAAGCGTTTTCGGCTGAGATGTCGCCGACAGATTCGTTTACATTCAGATACTCCGCCATAGCAGAGGCAAAAGCTGCCGAAAGTCGGGAATAGTCGTAAAGCGACAAATCACATTTCAGCGAGCTGTCGTTTGAAAGCGGCACATCGGAGCAGTAGTCGTAAATCATACGGAGATATTTTTCAATCTCTGCATTCTCATTTGAAAGAGAACGGATTCTTTTTGTTATTTTGCTCCACTTATGATTGTAGTTAGTTTTTGCAAAATCAGGTGCTGAAGTGCGTACAAATGATTTTTTGATGTCATCGTATTTCAAAATGCTGTCGGGAATTTTGTCGTCTGTTTTGGTGTTCAGTCTATTGAACACAGAGTAAAGCGGAGCTTGCCCGACATTGTCTTTCTCACCGAAATTCGCAGAGGAATAAATCTCTTTGGGTGCGGCGAGTTTGGAAGACAGCTTGCAGACGGCGGAAGCTGTGCTGTAGTCGGGGTTATTCTGCATTATCCTCACAACATCAGAAAGAGTGGGATTATCCTTGAAAAGGTCATACAGACTTTGTTCCGATTCTGCAACAGTGCAGCCTGTGCTGCGGTGACACACCCGGCTCACATATTTAAGCAAGGAAGCGAGGGTGATGTCGAAGGTAGTTTTGTTCAAAAAAATCACCTCGTTTATGATAATTTATATACATTAAATTATAACTTATATGTCGCAATTTGTCAATGATTTACATTATAAAATAAAAATAAACTTACGAAAACATTCAAATTCATACACACTGTTTTTCACGGTTCTGCCGTGGGGGTCAATACTTTCGGTTACGTTGCGTCTGCTCACGGCAGAAACGGTGTTGACATTATGAGATGTGAGGATATAAGCGGTAAGGCAGGAAAACACGGTTTCGCCCTGACAGAGAACACACGAAGGAGAGAGTTCAAGGATTTTGCTTACATAGAGGTCGGCTAGATTTTTGAGTTCGGAATCGGTAAATTCGGGGCTGATTGAGGGGAAAGGCAGGTCAATGATTGAGCCGTACTTCAAAGCGGCAGACCTTTGTTTATTGTTCCATTTTTCGGAGGGGTGGTTTGTGAAGTTTACAAAAACAGACATTACTTTTCATCTCCTTTCGGTTGTCGAAATATTTTGTTCTCCTGTTATAATAACAATTAGTTGAACAGTTTTTCAAGGGTAAATCTATAAATTTTTTCTTTTAATTTACAAATCATTCGCACTTGTGATTTTATGCGGTTTTTTTGGATTTTCGTTGACAAAATTCGTTTAATGTGATATGATATTCATATGATTCGCACTTTTGGCATTTTTCAACGCTCGAAAGCCGCATAAAATCGGAACTTTTTTGAGTTGATTTTGCTTGCGTCGCAATCTACATATCCCCATAGGGGACGAAACCCTAATACTCTCAAATTTCTCTTGAAGCAGTTCTAGTCGCAATCTACATATCCCCATAGGGGATCGAAACCTCCAAAAAATTAATTATACTCACTGTCTAAAAGATTTCCAACTTTATAGGGCTTATGATGAATAGGAAAATTCTCCTGTTCTCTAAAGCGGCAGATGCGGAGAAAATGTCGAATACGTTCTCCACAAAAACATCATTCTATACATTTAAGGTTCAGAAAAAATATTCAATCATTGCAGCTATTATGTTTATTTTTGTATTCCCGGTCAGAAATATACCGATGTTGCATGTCATAATGATTTTGATTACTATTCTCCAAAAGGTGTAAAATAGTAAGTGACGAAACAAACCGTTTGTAATCTAAAAGGAAGTAATTCACATAAAATCATTATACACTTAAATAGTGTTTCCTGCACAATCAGCCTAACAATTCAACCCATCTTCGTCATTATCTCTCAAACTTTTTTAAGCGGATTATATTTAACACAGTATATTCTTCAAAAAAATAAAAGAAAAATAAAGCTTTTTAAGGAATGATTTTATGTCAAATTGGAAGCAATATTTTGAAAATAAAATTCTAAAAAGAGGATACAACTATTATTTAGGCGAGCTTATAAGCGAATACAATAATGACGGTAAAAACATTACTGCCATAGTTGAAGGTACAGAACCTTATGACGTGGAAATTCAAGTTGAGAACAACAATCCTGTTGAGATGGAATGCTCCTGCCCATATGCTTTAGACGGAGAGTATTGTAAACATATGGCAGCTGTACTTTATTTTTGGGAGAATATTGATAGAAGTGTAACGAAAGTTTCTAATTCGGAACAGGAAATGAGTATTGAAGATATGGTAAATAATACCGACGAATTATCTGTAAAAGAATTTCTTATAAGATTACTGGAAAATGATAAAAAACTTATCTTGAAGTTTAAAAATTTCACTCAAACGGAAAGTTCAGGTAATAATTTAAGTGAATATAAAAAGTTCTTAGATAAAATATTCAACAACCATCTGGGGTATCACCAATTTATAGATTATTACGAAGCAAATGATTTTATTGATGATCTTATAAACTTTTCGGATGATATTGAAATAATGATAAATGCAGGTAATTATATTAATGCTTTTGAGCTTTCGTATTATATTTGTGAAAAATTAGAAAATATTGATATGGATGATTCGGACGATCAGATAACATATCTTTATAACTCAATGAGCCGTTACTGGAACAAAATTGCGGAGAAAGCTGATGACAAAACAAAAGCTATACTGTTTAGAAGAGTTTTAAAAATTCTAAATGAGCATTGTTCTGAATATGATTATTTAACTGATTATATGAAAAATTTTTTGATTTCGGGATTTAATGAGAAAAAATTTCACCCCGATATTTTTTCTTTTATCGATAATAAAGTTGAAAAAATAAAGGATGGTTCAGATTATTCATCATATATAACTGTATCTTTGATTAATAAAAGACTTAATCTTATGTACGATAATGAATATTCTTTTGATGAAATACTTGATTATTGTAATGAGAAATGGAAATATTCTGAAGTCCGAAAATGGCTTGCCAATATTTACGAGGAACACAAGGAATATAAAAAAGCCATTTCGATATATGAAGACAGTATTATATTTGACAACGATTATCATAATCTTGTTATTGAATACACAAATCGACTTAAAGAGCTGTACAAGAAAACCGGAAATCAACAAAAATACATTGAATGTCTTTGGGAACTTATCAAGCAACCAAACGGTATGGAAATTTACAAAGAGTTGAAAGAATGTTACAGTGAAAGTGACTGGGTCAAAAAGCGAGAAAAGGTATTTTCTTCTGTTTCAAAATATACTTGTGCAAGACTTTTTTGTGAAGAAAAACTTTACGAAAGACTTCGCAATTATATTGCAAAGTGGTCTTTTGAACAGTACAGTGAATTTTTTGATATTCTGGGAAAAATTTATCCAAATGATGTTCTTGATAAATACGAAGAAACCCTAAACAAAAGAGCTTTAAATACAGCAAACAGAGCAATATATCAATCTTGGATTGAGCTTCTCAAAAGTATGGAAAAATTCGACGGAGGATATGAAAGAGCAAAGAAAATAGCGAATGAATGGAAAGTAAAGTATAAAAATCGTCCTGCTCTTATGAGTGAATTGAAGAAGTTTTTTTAAAAAAGTATAAAAAAAACGGAGAGTTATACTCATAATTGAAAACATTTAGCAAAAAGATGACTTAGTGTATAATTTTAGTGGGCATACAAGATATAGTAAGATAAAAAATAATATCAAAAAAAATAATGATTATTCGCACTTTTTAGTGGGTAAAGGTAATACCATAAATTGCCAGTAGGATAACCTCCACCCTTGACAGAACCTGAAAGAAATACTGAGAAGTCGTTGCCGACGGTAACGAACTCAAGAACAGCTAGTAAGGTTCAACGTCGGGCAGTCCATTGTAGCATTTCTTTCAGAACCCATCAAGGACCAAAACCGCTTTCAGCGGTGGCTAGATTTTGCCTCGGGTTTAGAATCTAAGAGCCTGTTTAAAATCTTAGCGACACACGTCTTTTTGGCAAATTTTCATGCTAACTGCGTCAAAAGAACAAGACACAAGACAGTATGCCTGCGTCCTTTTTCCTTTTTATCAGAAAAATTATGCTCAAAAATCCGCATATCTCAGATTTTAAACAGGCTCTAAGTAGAAATTTGAATTAGGAGCAAAAAGAAAACTCCTATAAAACGTAAAATGACCGTCACATTTATAAGAGTTTATCATTATTTATTTATTAAGATTACATTGAAACCGAAACACTCAATAAAGAGAGAATGGATCTTGTAATTGATTATCTTGGAGAACGTCATATTGTTGAACTAAAAATCTGGCAGGGAAGTGCGTACCACGAGAAGGGTGAAATTCAACTTGCCAATTACGAAGATCGCTATCATTTGGACAGAGCTTATCTTTTATCATATAGCATTAATAAGAATAAAAAGACTGGATTAACACATAAAATAGTTCAAGGCAAGACGCTTATTGAAGCTTTTGTCTAATATCTTAATATAATTAATTTATATAAAAAATGGTTTGACCGACAAAAGTAAGCCAAGACTTGAAAACATGGAAAAATTATTGGTAAAATAAAAATATCAAAAACCGTGGGGTGAAAAAATGTCTTTCCGAACAAACGATCCAAATACAGATGAACAACTAACTCTTTTTGGAGGACTAACAGAATTAACAGAGCGTGAGAAGAAACACTTAAAGAAATAATGGGCAGAGAGTTTTCGTAATGACATATACCCTGCGATAAATGAAGAACGGTTTGCAGTATTGTACAGTAATAATCCCGCGTCACGCCCAAACACACCAATAAATTTTATATTGGGTGCAATGATAATAGGTACGATTCAGGGATTATCAAAAGAAGAGCTAATAGAAAGTATCCTTTTTGACATTCGTTACCAATACACTCTGCACACCATAAACAGCCTGTTAATGAACATAGCTTCCGTAGATTTAGGAAACGAGTTCTTCGCTATAAAGAGGAAAAGGGAATAGATTTGATTGATGAGGAGTTTAAGCATCTCACAACGGTTATGGGAAAATTCATGAAGCTGAATCCTGAAATAAAGCGTATGGACAGCATGATGGTTGCATCGCATTGCAAGTCTATGAGTAGACTTGAACTAATAGACCTGTTCGATAACCCTAAAAACACCATATAACATAAGATTTTTTGTTGTCATCTTAAGCAAAATTACTACAAAATACTCTATGTATTTTAAACTATGACACAACAAAAAGAAGAGTTTTAACGATATTTTGCAAGTTATCGAACAGGTCTTTTCTTTTGCTTTATTATGATTATATCATGGTCACTTATTTTTTCAACTCTTTGTCTTGTTTTATGGGTTCATTATATTCGCTCTTGCTTTCAAGATCATTAACAATGAAGTCCATTTCCTCCTGTGAAGTGATTGTCGCCAAGTGACCGCCTACCGATTCGCAGTAATCCTTTGCTTCCTGCCAAGTGTAACCTGTGTAAAGGTAATAAGTATGTCCGTTAAATGTAGGTGCATTAGCAGGTATGTTAGGATTGTTGGTGTCTTTCTGCATTGTAACGTCAAGCGTTCTGTCTTCCGCTACATCGATTATGGATTTTGTTTGAGTAATATAGCCGTCTTTTTCAAAAGTGAGAGTATAATCTCCATTAGCATTGGAGGATGTTTCAACACTATACTGACCATCAACTGATGATGTTTCGGAAACTATGTCACCATTACTATTATACAACGACACTTTTACTCCAGAAAGTGAATTATTGCTCTCAGTTATCCTACCCGATATCGTATGACTCTGAGTTGCTTTTCTTCTGAGAGCTTCTTCAACAGCCAATCGTGCATTTACAATCGGGAAGTCACCCGTTGTGTTTGTTGACACAGAATTATCGGGAGCTACAAGAGAAGTGTTATTTTTGACTATGTCTGTTACATCTGCTCCGTTAGAGCATTATCTGTAGACCACACTAATGATGCAACACCTGTGACCATTGGTGCAGCCATAGAAGTTCCTACCATTGCTCCATAGCTTCCATGCCAACCACCAGTTATTGTGCTATAAATATCTTGGTCATTTCTTTTAGAACCATTACCACCGGGAGTCGCAATATTCACTTGATTTCCACCACAATAAAAATAAGAAACCATATAACCACTTTGAGTATTATTGGATTGTTCTACAGCTGCAACTATTAACAATCTATCTAGAATTCCTTGAACCGAAGCTCTTCCTTGTCCCCATTGCACACAGTTATTATTAGTGATACTCGCAAACATACCATTATGTATTGCATCAACACCACCATTACCGGCACTCTGTACCACAACAAAATCATAATCTTTAAGCAACACAGCAAGATAACCAGAGGCTGTGCGTCCTTGAGTGTCATTCACCGTTTGTGAAAAAGTATTTCCATTGGGATAATTACCTGAATACCCAATTGAAAAATTAATAACTTTAGCTCCGTCATGAACCAAATAAATCAGTCCTGCGTAAATCATTGTATCCACAGACCAATTTTTATGAACTTTTGCTTGTAACCATGTAGGTTTCCAATCAAAGCACAGTAACCTACTATTCCAAACAATTCCAGTAATACCTTTGTTATTATTTTCTTCTGCACCTATTATTCCCGCAACATGAGAGCCATGATCTGCTTTATTATTTAGTTTATTAAAATCTTCTGGAAAAGAAATTGATAAATCTTCGTGACTTGTATCAAATCCGTTATCAACGACTCCAATTGTAATTTCAGAAAACTCATTATTATGTTCCCATGCTTCAGGAACTTCAATGGCTTCCAACCACCAATTGCTGCCATCCACATCTAAATCTTGCCAATCCGTTGTATTGACATCTCCATCCCAAGGATCATTAGGAACTGTCAGAAAATAACTTGAACATTTATACTTGTCTAATTTGCCCTGTGTGTCGTTACAACACCTTGAAATACGTCAGTATTCCTGCGGTG
>CACWTQ010000014.1:0-9560 GCA_902763835.1 uncultured Ruminococcus sp.
TCAAAAAACTTGGTCTTATTGATGCCGCTTCTACTCCTAAACGCAAGCGTGGCAGACCTAAAAAATGTGTATAGTCTTATGATTTGGGAAAGTAGTAGTGTATTATAACAATTTTTTTAGGGAATAGATATTCTCTACTCTCTATAACATTTTCTCATAACTTTTGGTTTGATACCGTCCAAAGATATTTCTGTTTGGGCGGTTATTTTTATAAAACCTTTACATTATATTTTTCTGTTTATAATCATCGTTTTATCAGTATATTTTACTATCTTTGTAAAATATTAATTATTGAAAGGATTTTGCTTTAAAATTAAGGCTTTACAGCAAAAGTACCATTATTTATATAAAGATTTTATTTTTATCAAAATCATAATATGTGCATTTTTTAATAAAATTTAATTATAGTATTAGCAATAAAATTACATGCAAAAAACAAACACCTTGTATCGCTCGAACTTTAAGTTCTTAAAGATACAAGGTGTCTGTCAGTTTAAACCTCTTCTGTAGATTTTGAATCCTGCACAGTTTGTTCAAGCAGCTTCAACATTTCGTCTTGCTTGTTTTTATCAGCCATTCTGAATTCTAGCAATGCTTCAATTTCCTGATCGGTCAACTTTACAATTTCACCGTTAAGTTCCGTTACAAAATCGTATATATCCGTTGTGGTGTTCATTTGCATTCCTCCTGCACACAAATTAATTTTACGTATTAAATTATACCATTAAATGTAAATAAAATCAACACTTATTTTTAAATTTTTTATCTGATTTTTTCATAAATATAATCTAATTTCGTCAAATAAAAATGGGAGTATGTCACCCAAAATATGAATATGTTTGTTTTCACTCATTGTATTTCAAAAGCAGCTCAATAAATTCAAGCACAATCTTCTTTTGTGTTTCGTTACAGTGTTTGAGTTTGGAAAATATCTCGTCCTGCAAATATGAGGATTGCAAAGTTGAGCTGCCCGAAATAAAATCCGTTACCTCACATTCGAGTATATTTGCAATAACAGACATAGTGTCCAAATTGACCTTGCATATTCCTCGCTCAATCTGACTTATATATCCAACTGTTACATCTGCCTTTTCCGCAAGAACCTCCTGTGTCATATTTTTTGACTTGCGATGTTCCTTTATTCGTTTTCCGATTAGCTTGTAATCTATTCTCAAAAAAATCACCTCTATTATTATTTTCTTAGTTATAGCTAAAAATAACAGATGATAATACTAAAAATTTTAGTTATAGGTATTGATTTTAGAATAAAGATGTTGTATAATTATTAAAACGGTGTTTTTTTAATATGTGAAGACAGTCTTTTGTAGACTAAATTCATGAACCCGACCAATAGTTAGTTTGGTGAGGGAGTTTTAGGTTATTATAATATAGTGCTTATTTTTACATAGGTTAGGACTGCCTTGAATAATATTGTCTGCCGCAACAGACGGTTGCTTGTTTTATTTGGTGCAATAAAGTATAATTATCAGTGAGGTGATATTATGCAAACAAAAGATATTTTACTTGAATTGCGTACAAAGAAAAAATTAACACAGGAAGAACTTGCACAAAAGCTTTTCGTTACAAGACAGGCAGTTTCACGCTGGGAGTCGGGCGAAACTACACCTAATACCGAAACATTAAAAATGCTTTCAAAAATATTCGGTGTATCAATCAATACTATTTTAGGTTCACCCCTGAAATTAACTTGTCAATGCTGTGGTATGCCTCTTGATGATAATTCAATCAGCAGAGAAACAGACGGTACTTTTAATGAAGAATACTGCAAATGGTGCTATGCCGAAGGTAAATTTGTTTATTCAAACATTGAAGAACTGATGAATTTTCTCACAGAGCATATGTCTAATGAGAATTTTCCGCCCGAGCAGGCTCGTGCCTATTTTTCCGAATTTTTGCCGAAGCTGAAACATTGGAACAAAGACTGATTTTTATGTGTTGTTTACCCGAAAATTTATAATTCTGTATTGTAAAAATAATCTTCCTGTATTATAATAAATGTGTGTATTTTTGGGTATTTAAATTCTTTAAAAGAATTTAAAATGCTCGGCTTTGAGATTGTTTCCAAACAGTAGTTACCCCTGTAGGCAGGCTTTCACAAAGCTAACGGAACAGCCGTGTGTGTTCCGTTAAGAAATAAAACGTTTGGTTTTGCAATTGTTTCCAAACAGTAGTTACCCTTGTATCATGCTTTTACAAATCCCACGCAACAGCCGTGTGTTTCGTGACGTTTTAAAAATACACAAGGTAAGGATTTTCGTTTGAAACTGAAATGCGAAAAATCCTGTTTGAGATAACGGACTTTTCTTACCGTTTTTATAATATGACTTCATATTTTAGGAGGTAACAATCTGTGATTCATGTAGACAATCTCAGAAAAGAATTTAAAAAGGTAAACAAAGAACCCGGTTTGAAAGGCAGCTTTAAGGCTCTTTTTAAACCAAACTACGAAATTGTAACCGCCGTTGACGGAATTTCCTTTGATGTTCCGAAAGGCGAAATTCTCGGATTTATCGGTCCCAACGGTGCAGGTAAATCTACTGTTATAAAAATGCTTACGGGGATTCTTACACCGACCTCGGGTCAATGTATTATCAATGAGCAAAACCCAACTCAGAACCGTAAGAAGTATGTGAAAGAAATCGGTGTTGTTTTCGGGCAGAGAACTCAGCTTTGGTGGGATTTGCCGCTTCGTGAAACATATGCCGTACTGAAAGAGATTTACGAGGTTGAGGAAAGCGAGTATAAAAAGCGTATGGAATTTCTCAACGAAGTTCTGGAGCTTGACGATTTTATTACAAGCCCTGTGCGAACCTTGTCGCTTGGTCAGCGTATGCGTGCCGATATAGCCGCTTCAATGCTTCATAATCCTAAGGTGCTTTTCCTTGACGAACCGACTATCGGTCTTGATGTTGTGGTTAAGGATAACATCAGAAAGGCAATCGAGAAAATCAATGCCGAGGAGCAGACTACCGTTATTTTAACAACCCACGATTTGGCGGATATCGAACTTCTGTCAAAGCGTATCGTTATGATTGACAAGGGCAATAAAGTCTTTGACGGCAAGATTGCCGATCTGAAATCTAAGTACGGTCAGATGAGGGAGCTTGTTTTTATTCTTGAAAATATTAAGGATTTGGAAAAGTTAGAGTATAAATCTCATTTCAAATTTAAGGACGATGACCTTAGCGTCACAAATGACGGTATTTCCGTCAAGGTTCGTTTTAACAACAGTGTCGCACCTGTTGCGGATATGCTGTCATATACACTGTCGAAAATTTCCGTGAAAGATATCAGCGTTAAAGATGCCGACATTGAGGAAATTATTCGCCGACTGTACAAACAGGAGGTTGATTTAAATGACTAAACGTCTGAAAATTTACACTCCGTTTATAAGTGCAGGGATTCAGGAAACAGCCACCTACAGAGTGGATTTGATTTTTTATCTTTTGGGTGATGTGCTTGCCTGTTTTGTATCATATTTTATATGGAAAGCCGTTTTTATTTCAAGTGAAAGCGAATTTCTTCACGGTTTTACTATGCCGCAAATGATAGTTTACATATTCCTTATGTTCCTTACATCACTATTGATTTACAGTGACGGCACATATAACATCGGAGAGGAAATCCGTGACGGCTCAATTGCTATGAGAATGCTAAAGCCTGTCAGCTACAATGCGACGTTTCTGTTTCAGGAAATCGGCAATAAGCTTGTAACAAACGTTATACTGATTATTCCGCTTGTTGCAGGGGTTGAAGTTGTCAGAACATATGTTACCGGAGAAATTCAGTTTAACATATTGCATTTTGTGCTTTATCTTATAAGCTGTGTAATGGCTTATCTGATTAACTTTTTCTTTAATATTTGTTTCGGCTTTATAGCTTTTATCATTAAGTATCTTTGGGGTGCGAATATGATGAAAAACTGCGTTGTCGGTTTTCTGTCCGGAGCAATAATTCCGCTTGCGTTTCTGCCCGATACTCTTGAAAAGGTATTTTTGTTTCTGCCGTTTTCGTCATTGAATTATACTCCCGTTATGATATATATGGGTATGTATAATTCATCGCAAACAGCGTTTTATCTCGGCTTGCAGCTGTTTTGGGTGCTGTTTTTCTGGGGACTTTCAAAGCTTCTCTGGAGCGGTGCGTCAAAGCGGTTGAGCGTACAAGGAGGTTAAGACTTTGAAACAGATTAAAAGAGCTTTCAGAATGCACAGAATTTTTGTGGCTCAGGAGCTGAAACGAATGATGGAGTACAAAGGCGATTTTATCATAGGTATTATCGGATTTCTGTTTGTGCAGGCTTCAAATCTTTTGTTCCTGACTTTGATTTTCAGTAATATTCCGAGCCTTATGGGTTGGGATTATACACAGGTAGTGTTCATTTACGGCTTTTCGCTGATACCAAAAGGTATAGACCATTTGTTTTTTGATAATCTTTGGTCGATAGGCCATTTTACCGTTCGTAAGGGCGATTTTGACAAATATCTGACACGTCCTATAAACACGTTATTTCACGTTATGGTGGAGAAACTTCAAATAGACGCTTTGGGCGAATTTTTAATGGGTGTTGCACTTGTATGTGTGACGTTGCCGAAGCTGCAGGTTGAGTGGAGTGTACTGAGAGTTGTGCTGATTTTGGCGGTGATTCCGTTTGCAACGCTGATTTACACCGGCATAAAAATCGCAACAGCCGCAATTGCATTCTGGACAAAAAAGAGCGGTGATATTACATATATGTTTTATATGGTAAATGATTTTGCAAAATATCCCGTGGGGATATATAACAGGGCAATTCAGACGATTATCACATATATTATTCCGTTTGCATTTACGGCTTTCTATCCCGCATACTTTTTTCTTACGGGAGAAAATCCGCTGTTCAATATAGGAATGACGGTTGTAATTTCGGTTGTTTTGATGTCAATAGGCATTTTGATTTGGAATAGAGGTATTAAAGCATACGAAAGTGCAGGAGCGTGAGTGTTGTCTGCGACAACTTAAATATTAGGAACTGTCAGAAAATAACTTGAACATTTATACTTGTTTAATTTGCCCTGTGTGTCGTTACAACACCTTGAAATACGTCAGTATTCCTGCGGTGTTGTACCTAACACAGAACAAATTATCCTGCGTCTAAATTGTTCTATAAAGTTTCAAATTCCTACAGAATTTAGATTTCGTATTGAAAATTAACAAATGGTTAATCAATAATAAGCCTTTTTATATTAAAATTAATATAAGCGTAATTTTTTTGAAAACAACTTGTTTTAGTTTACATATAAAATATTTATATAAAGGAGTGCTTGTTATGCAAAATCCTTTTTTAAACAGAGTTTCCGATTCGGGTAAATCGGATTATTTGACTTCTGCTTGTTCGGTGAACAGGATTCGTCTTGCAAAGCTCCCGGTTTATGGTGTTGACGATGAGATAGAGGGTTTGACGGTTAAAGAATTTTTCAGCACCGGACTTGTAATTGAAGAGATTAAAAAAAATGCAGATGCGTTGAATATTGATTTGAATAATGTTCACGAGAAGAAGCTTCCGAGATTGCTTGCGAAACGTCTTGACGATGAAAACAAAGCCACAGCGGCGGAGGCTCTTCGTATTACAATAAAGTTTGGTAATCGTCTTGGTTTGCTGTTTCTTGCTTTGAAAGAGGGCGACGAAGAGAACAGACGTGCCAGAGATGATTGGTCGGACGAACACTGGGATTATTGGGCTCAGATTAGTGATATTATCCTTGTCGGTGGTCTTGCCAGTGGTAAGCTTGGCGAGATTTTAAAACAGCAGGTTTATTATATATTTTCGCTGAGAAATATTGTACCGTACAATATATACTTATACGACAATTCTTCCGATGTGGGAGTTCTCGGGTGTGCCACGCAAATTTCGGCAGCGGAGGGTGTAAACATTGTTATGGACTTTGGTCAGACCAGCATTAAACGATGTTTTGTGACAAAGAACAGCGGCGAGATTACGGAAATTAAACCTCTTGATTCGTATCCCTCAAAGTATATGGATTGGGATATGCCGAGCGAAGAAGAGAAGCTCCGTCAGGCAAAAAAACTTCACAAGTACCTGATTAAGGCGATTGAGGACACCTATAACACAGCAAAAACATTCACAAAAACAGAGCCTAACAGCGAAATAGTCATTAGCATAGCGAGCTATGTAATTGACGGTGCATTGAATGCAGAAAGAAGCGGATATGCAAAGCTTTGTTCGCTGGGTTCAAATTATGCGGAGTGTCTGTGGTGGGATTTATCGGGTAGGCTTAGAAAAGATGTTATTGTGAAGCTTATCCACGATGGCACGGCAATGGCTTTGAATTTCAGCGACAGAAAGAACACAGTTTGTTTGTCGTTGGGGTCTTATTTCGGGGTTGGTTTTCCTGAAACTAAATTGGTTTTTCCTTTTAAATGATTTCGATTTTCGACAAATTAATCATCAAAAATATGTTAAAATTATTCCGAATAGCGACTATCAAAAAATATAGCGAGGTGCGAATAATTTGACAATTATTGATTTAAGAGATATTCTTTTTAATCGGCGGATTGAAATTATCGAAATAACCGACATCTGTGCATATTATGCTGAAGAGTTAAGAGTAAATGATATCGATACGGTCTATGTTTACTGCTATGATTTTTCTTTGAACACCGAAAATATTATTTCTTACTTTTCTTTTGAAGATGATACATATTTACAGCATTACTTCATTTGTGAGGACAGTATAATTATTCTGTTTGAGAATGACGGCAGCAGAGTTTGGATAATCAAAATCGATAAGAATACCGACAATGAAGTATTGCGTAAGAGAGTACCTCTAATCGGAAGATACTTTGATTGTACTCTTATTGACGATAATAATATCATTATCTACACAAAAGCGGATAATGAGTACCGTGAGATTTTCGACAGGTGTCTTGAAGAAACAGGCTTTGATATGCTTGCCAATCTTTACGACCTCCGAATGAGTTACCGCTATTTTATCAGGGATTTAAAAACGGCGGTTCTTGTAAAGGATAATATGCACAGGTTCACCGATTCAAAGGGCATTATGCGTATGATACTTTGTGACCCGTACTGTGAAAGTGAGATTGAAAAGGAGAAGCTTTCCGAAACCCCGAGTGGTGTTATTGAGGATATCCGTGATAATATCTGGGAGATTTCCAAGAGTAAATTTCTGGACGGAGTAAAGAACGACCGTGAGAAAATAGGATTGAAACGCATTGCGAGTGCAGGTGCGGAGGGATTTGTCCGTTATGAATGTACTTGCGGTGACGGTATTATTTTCAGGGCGAAAATTTTCACGACGGGCAGAGAGCAATTTTTTGAGATGTCAACGGCGAGTGGTGATGTCAAGCCGATTTGTAGGGTTCGAGAAAAGAATGATACGGCTAGATATTTCACTGATACCGACAACGGCAGGATATATTATACCACCCGTGACCGTGAAAATATCACTCTGTCGGGTGAGATAAACAGCAGTGCGGAGATTACATATCCGTATTCAATCGGTCAAATGATTGGCTGCATTGACGATAGATTCATCATTGCCGATAGTTCAAGGAGCTATAACGAACCGCTTACATCTGTTTATGACGGCAAGCTTGATTTAACCGATACTTACAGAGCAAGGGTTAAAATCAAGAATAATTTTTTGGTACTGTATTGAGGGCAATAGATAATGACAATTAAAGAAATACTTGAAAACATATACGGAATCACAGAAGAACAGGGATTATCCGAGGACAATATAAAATATTTTGAAAATCGTTTCGGAAAAATCCCCGATACCTTGAAAGAGTTTTATCTTTTATGCGGAAATAATCTTAAAGTAAGCTGTTACGATCAAGATTGGTGGTTTTTGCCCGAGCATTATAAAAAATGGAAGTGGCTTGAAAACTCTAAGGATTTCTTGATTTTAAACGAAAATCAAGCTGTATGCTATGCATTCATCAGGGAGTGCGATTTGGGGCAGGCGAATCCGCCTGTGTATGTTTCGTTTGACGAAGACGAACAGCCTAAGCTTTGTGCAAATTCCGTTGATGAATTTGTTAAAGCGTTTTTGATTTACGAGGGTTCTTTCGGTATGCCGTATTTCAGCGAGGATTTTTATTTCATAAGCGAGGAAGATTTCGATTTTATCAAAAACAATTTCAAGGAGTATAAATTTAAAGTCGCAAATTGGATAACAGACGGGGTAATCAGATTTTTCTACGATACACCCGACAGTGTGATTTGTGTTTTCGTTGACGATTTGCAAATGCACTTCGGTGCGAGGAACAAGGAAACCTTTGACAGGCTTGAAGAATTGCTCGGCAATATGGGAGAATAAGGAGGTTATACATATAATGTATAAGGATATTGAAAAATGGATTGACAATGTTGATTTGGGAAATATTCCCGAAGAGGTAAAGGGAATTTGCTTTAACCTTTACGAGGATAAAATCGGAAGTGTATGGTCAATGGAGATTGTCGGCACGGAGCGTTTTGACGTTGATGATGAGGACTGGCGATGCGATGAAGTGACAACCTTTGACACAAGAGATAATCCGTATGAATTTGAAAGGGAAAGCGTTTGGCAGGATATTTTGAACGAGTTTGTGTCTGTGCTTAAAGAATATCTTGAAAAAGGCAAGTATGCAGATATTCTGAAAAGTGTTGAGGGAGTGGGCATCGGCTTTGTAGACGGCGACATTTTTTTAATGCGTGAAGATAGTTAATCGTAAGCCTAATTTCACGACCCGACCGAGAGTTGATCTTAGCAGGAAGTTTTATATTGGTTTATATTAGTTTTGTTTTAATATATAGATAAAGTGAGTACACAATACCTATAATTCAAAAATTCATTTATCTGCCGTTTGAATTAGAAACGGTATTACAACGGAGTTTTACAATGACGGAAGAACAGCAGAAAAAACTTTCACAGCTAAAAGCAAAAAACAAAGAAAAACTTTATTCGGAAAAAGTTCTGAAAATCAAAAACGAAATCTACAGCGAAATCCCCGACTTTAATGATTGTTTCAGATTATCAAATGATGAAGAAAACAAAATGTTTTGCAATTTTATTAGTAAAATTCCCGCACTCACTCCGTCACGTCCCGATTTTGAGAAGCTGCCGTATTGTAATAATTTGCTGTTTGAGGATTTGAAGAATAACAACAATAGGGTGTGGCTTGTGTTTACAAGCGGAAGCGAGGGTATATTTGACGTTAATGTTTTCGGAAAGATATCCGATTTTATGAGATACTATTATGAATGGGAATTTCTTTCACCCGAGGTTATGTTTGTATTTGAAGATATGAACAGATTTATATTTATCGATGACGAATGCACAGCTTTTGAAAGCTGCTTAAAAAAGGATTAAGAAAATGAATTTTGTTGTGAGTGATATTGATAGAAACGGCAAAAATATAACGGTGTGCGGTATTACCGAACCGGCAACGCCGGACGAAAATCGCGTACCGACTTCTTGAGTTCGGTAACCTTTATTGCTCGCGTCCGAAATTTTCCCTAAGGAGAGTTCACCGAA
>CACWTQ010000014.1:9603-34696 GCA_902763835.1 uncultured Ruminococcus sp.
CTAAGGAGAGTTCACCGAACCGGCAACGCCGGACGAAAATCGCACTCCTACTTTTTTGGTTAGGTTACTTTATCACCTGCGTAAAAATTCATCACTAATGGGTACTCACCGAACCGCCGGTTATGTGCGGAAAATACTGTGTGGAATTTAGTCATAATGAGTTTGATGTAAAGGCTGAAACAGCTGAAAAGGCTTATGCGGAAATTCGGTCTTGTGATGAATGTGTTCACTTTTGCGGACTTTGCAAGGATATCGACGAGGACGTTTATTACGTTCGGTTTGCAGATAACGGACTTGATATGGTTGATATTCCCGAAAACCGCAGTGATATAAAAATAGGGGATTATATATCTTTTAACGTCAAGTATGGTGATTTGGAAATATATCCGTATTAATGCACAGAAAAGAAAATGATTTTTACAAGAGGTAAATTGGATATGATTACAAGAAGAATTTTAGCCGAAAGCGAAAACTATAAAATAGTGAGCGAATATGAATGTGTGACTTTGATTTTCAAAAATTCCGACAGAGAAGTAAAAATAGGCGATTTCTACGGTGACCCCGACGGTGCGTTCCTTGATGTACACGAAAAATACTGCGTGATGTACGGCTGCGGTGTGATTGTATATTTTCTGCACAATCCGTTTGAAGAATATTTGTATGACAAAAATACCGAGCAGTGGGTTGAATACGGAAGAGAACCACAAAATATTTTATGGTTTGAAAATGCCCGACAAATTGACAATAACAGTTTTGAAATTATAACAGAGAATGGAAATACGAAAATTATAAAAATAAATTAAAATAAAATCGATATAATTTAATTATATTTTTTAAAGTGAAATTCTGCTGAAATTCACGCACATTGCTTTAAAATTTACAAAAAATTCTTGTGAAAAACCGTGTTTTATATAGAATTGTCACTACAACTGTGTAACAAATTGTAAAATCGTAAATAATCACAAAATAAATTTAAAATTTTTGTGTTGAAATTGTGTAAAATATCTTGAAAAATTTTTTTGTTTTTGGTATTATATAATTAGGTAAAAAATTGAAGCCTTTATGGTTTATTTTTCAAAAATTTTGGGAGTGGGATAGTATATCCCGAACCTGCCAATGCAGCCAATTTGACGGCATTGACGTTGCCCGTAGGGCAGATTTCATTGAAAAGCGGTTTAGTCATTAAGGAACTGTCAGAAAATAACTTGAACATTTATACTTGTCTAAATTGTTCAACTTATTTCCCAACAGTTCCTAAGCCGCAGGGCAAAATTTCAAACGGTGTTATTTTTACTTTTAAATAACATTGTCGCAAAGGAGAGAAAATTCTATGATAGACAGCATCGTTCAAGGTCTTTTAGATGACTTTCATTCCGGCAGCAGTGCAAGAGCTTACGACTTGTTGGGAGCACACAGGTCTTATATGTTCGGTCAGCTCGGAGTAGTGTTCCGTGTGTGGGCACCAAATGCAGCCGCTGTGTCCGTTGTAGGTGACTTCAATTATTGGAATCCCGAAGCCAATCCTATGGGTAAACTCAGTGACGCAGGTGTTTGGGAATGCTTTATTCCGAATGTTGTCGGTGAGTTCGATAATTACAAGTACTGCATCGACACTCAGTGGGGTGAAAGACTTTACAAATGCGACCCTTACGCTTTCCACTTTGAAACACGTCCGCAAAATTCCTCAAAGTTCTATGATATCGAGGGATTTGACTGGAACGACGATGAGTGGATTAATAAGAAAAAGCAGAATCAGCGTTACGAAGATCCGGTGAACGTTTACGAGGTTCACGCAGGCTCATGGAGAAAATCCGAGAACGGCGAGTTCATAAGCTATGTGGAACTTGCTGATAAGCTTATTCCGTATGTTTCCGAAATGGGTTATACTCATATTGAGTTTATGCCGATTACTGAGTACCCTTATGACGGCTCGTGGGGTTATCAGGTTACGGGTTACTATGCTCCAACCTCACGTTACGGCACTCCGCACGATTTTATGTATCTTGTTGACAAGGCTCACCAATACGGTCTGGGTGTTATTCTTGACTGGGTTCCCGCTCACTTCCCGAAAGATGCTCACGGTCTTGTAAGATTTGACGGCACTTGCTGTTATGAGTATGAGGATTGGCGAAAGGGCGAGCATAAGGAGTGGGGTACTCTTGTTTACAATTTCAGTCGTTATGAGGTTATTAGTTTCCTGATTTCAAGTGCTATGTTCTGGATGGATAAATACCACGTTGACGGAATACGTGTTGACGCTGTTGCTTCAATGCTTTACCTCGACTACAACCGCAAGGACGGCGAATGGGTTCCGAACATTCTGGGCGGCAAGGAAAATATGGAGGCTATAGAGTTCATTAAAAAGCTAAACAGCACTTGCAAAAGACTTTTCCCTGGCAACCTTATGATTGCCGAGGAGTCCACAGCGTTCCCTATGGTTTCACGTCCTACGGATTCGGGCGGTCTTGGTTTCAGCTACAAATGGAATATGGGTTGGATGAACGATATGTTAAGATATCTGTCGCTTGACCCGATTTACCGTCCGTATCACCACGACAATTTGACATTCTCGCTTATCTATGCGTTCAGTGAAAACTTTATGCTGCCAATAAGTCATGACGAGGTTGTTTACGGAAAATGCTCGCTTATCAACAAAATGCCGGGTGACTATGATATGAAGTTCGCAGGAGTGAGAACATTTATAGGCTATATGATGTCACACCCCGGCAAAAAGCTTACGTTTATGGGTACTGAGTTCGGTCAGTTTGACGAGTGGAATTTCGAGAAAGAACTAAGCTGGTCGGTTCTTGACTATGAACGTCATCAGCAGCTTCAAAAGTTCTTTAAGGATATTAACTACTTCTACAGAGAAAATCCGCCGCTTTACGAGGTTGATTCTTCCTGGGAGGGTTTCCAGTGGATTTGTCACAGTGACTATCAGCATTCCATTCTTATTTTCAGACGTATCGACAAGCAGGGCAACGAGATTATTTGTGTATGCAATTTCCAGCCTATGCTCCGTGAAAATTATATTATCGGTGTTCCGTATGCGGGAACTTATGCCGAAGTGTTCACCACAGATGCAGAAGAGTACGGCGGCAGCGGATTCACCAACGGCACTGAGATTAAGTCTAAGAAAAAGTCTTGCCATAATCTGGATAATTCTATTACAATCACAATTCCGCCTTTGTCGGTGATGTACTTCAAATGTACCAAGAAAACCGCACCGAGAAAGAAAGCGGAAAAGGTTGAAGTAGAGGATAAGATTGCGGTTGCTGCAAAGAAGTCTTCAAGAAAAACTTCTTCTAAGGAGCTAAAAGCCGAGGAAGAAGCACCTAAGGCAGCGGAGAAGCCAAAGAGAAAATCGACTAAGAAAGCCGATAAAACAGAGGTTGCCGAAAAGCCTAAAGAGAAGAAAACTCTCGAAGTGACGGTTGAGAAAGAAGCTCCGAAAGCGGAGGAGAAGCCGAAGAAGAAATCGACTAAGAAAGCCGATAAAACAGAGGTTGCCGAAAAGCCGGAAGAGGAGAAAACTACCGAAGTGACGGTTGAGAAAGAAGCTCCGAAAGCGGAGGAGAAGCCGAAGAAGAAATCGACAAAGAAAGCTGATAAAACAGAGGTTGCCGAAAAGCCGGAAGAGGAGAAAACTCTCGAAGTGACGGTTGAGAAAGAAACTCCGAAAGCGGAGGAGAAGCCGAAGAAGAAATCGACAAAGAAAGCCGATAAAACAGAGGTTGCCGAAAAGCCGGAAGAGGAGAAAGCTCCCGAAGTGACGGTTGAGAAAGAAGCTCCGAAGAACGAGGAAAAACCGAAGAAGAAATCGACTAAAAAAGCCGATAAAGCAGAGGTTTCCGAAAAGCCTGTTGAGGATAAAACTCCCGAAGTAACGGCTGCGGAAGAAGCTCCGAAGACTAAGGAAAAACAGAAGAAGAAAGCGACGAAGAAATCATCGGAAAAGAAGTAACTTTTATACTTTATGTAATATTTAGTATTTAATTTGGTTTTGACATTGGGGAACAGACAATAATCCCGACTGCTCCCCGATGCTGAGATATAATATTTTAGTTTTAAGATCTGATATTTATTTGTATACCACTTTGTGTTAAAAAAAACATGTATCAAAAATTAATTTTATTTTGAAATGGAGGCTTTTATATGCTACCAAAGCAGGAGGTTGTTGCAATGCTCCTTGCGGGCGGACAGGGAAGCAGACTTGGCGTTCTTACAAGAAAAGTCGCTAAACCGGCTGTTCCGTTCGGCGGAAAGTACAGAATTATCGATTTTCCGCTTTCAAATTGTGCTAACTCAGGTATCGAGGCTGTAGGTGTACTCACTCAGTATCAGCCGCTTGTACTTAATGATTATTTGGGAAACGGTCAGCCGTGGGATCTCGATAACGAGAACGCAGGTGTACATATTCTTTCACCGTATGAGCAAAAAGACGGTGCGGAATGGTATTCGGGTACGGCGAACGCTATTTATCAGAATATCAATTTCATTGAGCGTTATGACCCCGAGTATGTTCTTATTCTTTCGGGCGACCACATTTATAAAATGGATTACTCGAAAATGATTTCTTTCCACGCAGAGCATAACGCAGACTGCACAATTGCGGTTATCGATGTTCCGCTTGAGGAAGCTTCAAGATTTGGTATTATGAACACCAACCCCGACGGCTCGATTTACGAGTTTGAGGAGAAGCCGGCTCACCCGAAGAGTACAAACGCATCTATGGGTATTTATGTATTCAGTTGGGATAAGCTTAAGAAGTATCTTATTCTTGACGCAGCAGACACGAACAGTGCGAATGACTTCGGTAAGAATGTTCTTCCGGCCATGCTGGATAATGGTGAGAGAATGTTTGCTTATCCGTTTGAGGGCTACTGGAAAGACGTTGGTACTATCGACAGCTTGTGGGAGGCTAATATGGATTTGCTCGACCCCAAGACTAAGCTCGACCTGACCGACAAGAAGAGTAAGATTTATTCACGTAATCCGATTATGCCGCCGCATTTTGTCGCAGACTGTGCGGAAATTCAAAACTCTATGGTTGCCGACGGCTGCAACGTTTACGGCAAGCTTGAGTTTTCAATGCTCTTTAACGGCGTTACGGTCAAGAAGGGGGCTGTTATCACAGACTCTATTCTTATGCCGGGCGTAGTTGTTGAAGAGGGGGCACAGGTGAACTATGCTATCGTTTCCGAGGGTACTGTTATCGGCAAGAATGCCGTTATCGGTGCAAGACCCGAAGACACCGATAACCGTGACGATTGGGGTATTGCCGTTGTAGGCGAAAACATCAATATCGGTGAGGGTGCAGTAGTTCCGCCAAAATCTATGATTGACAAAGACATCAAGGGGGTGAAGTAAATGGCCGGTAAAAATATGTTGGGACTTATTTTGACTAACTTTCAGGATTCGTACATTCCCGAATTGACTACAGTCAGAACATTCAGTTCAGTTCCGTTCGGTGCAAAGTACAGACTTATCGACTTCTCGCTTTCCAATATGGTAAACTCGGGCATTACTAAGATTGGTATTGTTACAAAGAATAACTACCTTTCTCTTATGGATCATATCGGTTCGGGTAAATCATGGAATCTATCAAGAAGAAGAGGCGGACTTACTTTCCTGCCGCCGTTTGAAAATACGGTTGATAAGTTCAACACATTTATACAGACAATTGATTCTATCAGCAATTTTATTGAGCATTCCTATGAGGATTATGTTCTTATTTCAAGCTCGATGGCTGTTGTGAATATCGACTATCAGCAGATGTTTAATGCACATCTGAAATCGAATGCGGATATTACAGTTTGCTATCGCAATGAACATGTCAATAAAAACAGAAACTTCGACAATGTTGTTTTCTCACTTGATTCAAGCAAGAGAGTTTCGGAGGTTCTTATCAATCCGAGAAATCTTGAAACGGCAGATTGTATGATTAACACCTGCATTGTTAAAAAGGATTTGCTCTTTGAAATTGTTTCCGAATGCATGAGCAGAAGCAGGTATAATTTCTCAAGAGATGTAATTCAGCCGTGCGTTAAGGATTATAACGTTTACGGTTACGAGGTTGGAGGCTACTGTGCCGATATCGACTCTATCCAGAGTTATTTTAAAGCTAATATGGACTTGCTTAATGCAGAGGTCAGGGAAGAGCTTTTCAATATGCGTAACCCGATTTACACCAAGGTTCGTGACGATATGCCGACTAAGTACGGTCTTGACAGCTCTGTGAAAAATTCGCTCATCAGTCCCGGCTGCGTGATTGAGGGTGAAGTTGAAAACAGCGTTATCTTCAAGGGTGTTACTATTGCAAAGGGTGCAAAAGTTTCCAATTCGATTATTATGCAGGACTGTATTATCGGCGAGAATACAACACTTAATTATGTAATATGTGATAAGGACGTTGTTATTTCTCCGACAAGAATGCTTTGCGGAATTGATTCTTATCCCGTTTGCATTTCCAAGAAAAGTGTAGTATAATTATACTGTACATATAATCCGTTCCCGTATACTCTTAGGAACTGTCAGAAAATAACTTGAACATTTATACTTGTCTAATTTGCCCTGTGTGTCGTTACAACACCTTGAAATACGTCAGTATTCCTGCGAAAAATATCGAAGATTGATATTATTTAGGAGGTAATTAAAATGAGAGTGTTATATTGTACCAGCGAAGCAAAACCTTTCGCTGCATCGGGCGGTTTGGGTGACGTTGCAGGTTCATTGCCGCAGGCTCTCCGTCAGAGAATGATCGGCTGCCGTGTTGTAATGCCTTTGTACGGTGATATTCCGCAAAGTCTGCGTGACACTATGCACTATATTACAAGCTTCACGGTTCCCGTTTCGTGGCGTCATCAGTACTGTGGAGTTTTCGAGGCTCGTTATAACGGTGTTCTCTATTACTTCATCGATAACGAGTATTACTTCAAGCGTAACGGTTTGTACGGCTTCTATGACGATGCAGAGAGATTCGCTTTCTTCTCACGTGCTTGTCTTGAAATGCTCCCCTATGTTGACTTCAAGCCCGATATCATTCACTGCAACGATTGGCAAACTTCGCTTGTACCTACTTATTATTATCTTTTCTATTCCCACAACGGCTGGTATCACGATATCAAGAGTTTGTTCACAATTCATAATATCCAGTATCAGGGCAAATACGGCTGGGATTTGAACGAAGATGTAGTAGGTATTCCCGCACAGGACGGTGCTATTCTTGATCAGGACGGCAAGCTTAATATGATGAAGGGTGCTATTGTTTGCTCAACTAAGGTAAACACTGTTTCACCAAGCTATGCTCTTGAAATCAAAGACCCATGGTTCAGCCACGGATTAGATGCAGCTCTTAATCTTTTCCATTATAAGCTTTGCGGTATTCTCAACGGCATTGACAACGCAAGCTACGACCCTGCTACCGACTATCATCTCTATGCTAACTATACTGCTGATAATCTCTACGGCAAGAACGAATGCAAGAGAAGATTGCAGGAGCGTTTGAATCTCGACAGAAGAGAGGATATCCCGATTATCAGTATGGTTTCTCGTATGGTATCTCATAAGGGTCTTGACCTTGTTCGTGACGGTATCGACAATATTCTCCAGAACAATGACTGTCAGTTTGTAATTCTCGGTTCGGGCGACGCAGAGTATGAGGACTTCTTCAGAAATCTCCAGTGGAGATATCCGGGCAGAGTTTGCTCTTGCTTCGGATATGTAAACGAGCTTTCGAGAAAGATTTATTCGGGTTCGGATATTTTCCTTATGCCGTCAAAGAGTGAGCCTTGCGGACTTTCACAGATGATTGCTCTCCGCTATGGTACTATTCCGGTAGTAAGAGAAGTAGGCGGCTTGAAAGATTCTATCCATGACAGCCAAGACGGCAACGGCAACGGATTTACTTTCCGCAACTATGATACATGGGATATGGTAGGTGCTGTAAACCGTGCTATCGGTGGCTACTGGAACAGAGATGGCTGGGTTAAGCTCATTTGGAGAGCTATGACCTCCGACTACAGCTGGGACAGATCCGCTAACGATTACATTAATGTTTACAATGATGCATTGCGTCAGCCGAATCCGTAATTTTTAATATTTTACATAAAAAACACAGGGTCGGGATAGATATGCTTTCCCGACCTTTTTATTTATAATATAAACAAAGAATCCGCTGTCATCTTATTATGATGACAGCGTGATTGTTATCTCTTCTAATACTGTTTTACTTCCAGTCGGTATAAAAATCTTCCTAGCCTCTCAATATATCTGCTGTTAAATCCGTTCCGTTTAACTCGTAATATACAATGTCGTTGTTTTTGTTGCATTTCACAGTAATATAACCGATACTGTCAATTTTTGTATCATAGAAATATCCGTTTTCCGGCGGTGATATTTCCTTGATAAGATTTCCTTTTAAATCGTAAATTAGAATTTTGTTTTGACTTATGTTTTTTCCTGCCATAATAACCAACTTATCACTATGCTTGTCATATGCCAAAAAATTTAGATTTGGAATCGAAAAGATTTTATCTTTTAATTTTATTCTGATATCATCGGTTATATCAAAACTCGAAAATATCTTTTCACCTGCTGCCTTTGTTCTGTCATAGTCGGTGCTGTAATATGAAAATATTGGTTTTGAATTAAAGCTGTAAAATGAATATAAATATTTATTACAATCCCTTGATATTATTAAAACTAACGACTTAGCATAGACAATATGTCTAAGATGATTTTTTACCTCAACCGAATATGACAATGAATTTTTATAAAGCCAAGAAACTTGATTATTGTTGTATTTTAATTTTGTTATATAGTATGATATAAATTCGTTATACCGTTCGGTTCTTAAGAGTTTCTTTTCCGAATATTCATACATTTTAGGAAAGTAATCGATAGCTTTGCTGCCAAGTATAATATTAGAAATCCCCTCTTCTGCGGAGTTACCGTAAATTGAATGTTCTCCTATAATTTTACCGCTTTCTGTTATGTATATCGGAATATCAAAATTATGCAAAGAGCCTATTGGAAGAACCTTTTCATCAAAACCCTTTATTGAACAAAGAGCTTTTACTCTGTTTGTTCTTTCATTACCTTTACTTGTATATATATACTGAATCATTTTAAGGACATTAAAGTGGTTAAAGTCATTTAGAGATGTTCCGCCGCTGTAATTAGTGTCATAAAGTCTTTGAATTTTTAATTGGTCGTATTGCTTAAAAAACTCAATGGCTTTATCAAATACTTCAAATCCGAGATCGTTCAAAAAGAAAAGTTGCCGAGAAATGTCAATATTTCTGCCCTCATACCAGCCGGCTTGTTCAAGAACATCTTTAACTTTTTGTTCATACATTCTTAAAACCTCCCAATCAATAAACAATCTCGAACAGAAAGATAAACTAATCACTGCACAATTACGAGGTATCATAGTTTTTTGCAGTTTTCAAATTGAACTCCGATAAGCTCTTCGTCAAATTCGGTATCTTTAAAGGTGCAGTTTTCAAATGTGGTATTTCCGAATTTGCAGTTTTTAAATGATACATTTTCAAATTCGCAGTTCACAAATGCGGTGTACTGAAATTTTGAATCATCAAACGAACATTTGATAATCTTAGAATCACAAATATTATTATATACAAATGTCGATTCCATAAACTCTGTTCTGAATGTGTCAAGCTCGTATATTGTACATAAATTAGATGTTATATTATTCCACTGTGATTTTCTCAGCGTGTTATTTTGGAAAAGACATTCATAAAACGAGCTTCCTCCAAAATTGGAATTGCTCAAATATACTTTCTTGAATGTGCAAACGTTAAAGTTTACACCGAGAAAAGCACCTCCGCCCAAATCGTACGGCGAAAAATCAAGATTATCAATGGTAGTATCTTCAACAAGAAGCTTGCATTTGCAGGATTCGTCACCGTTGTTGTATTTTGTATATCTCTCCAAATAAAGCGATAACTCCTCGTAAATATCTTCGACAACAGGCACATAGGGAGAAAGCAGAGTGTCTTTAAATTTTTTCACTTGACCTTTAGCCAATCTCCAAACTTGAAAATTGTTGTAGTCTGTTTTGTCTTCGTCATCGTGCATATAGAAAAGTCCGTAGCTGCCGTTGGTTACTTTTCCGACATTCTTAAAAAATCCGAAAAGCTCCTTAAAGTCCGTGCCCAAATGATTTGTAAATGTTGAAAACTCAACATAGTATTCACCGTTTTTAGCCTTTATTTCAATGCCGTAGTCGGATATTTTATCCAGCTCCTTTTGAACAAGAGGCATTACATATTCATTATAAGAATCGCAGTATGGATTGTAGTTTTCACGCAAGGTAATAAAACAATGTATTTCTACCATATTTTATACACTCCAATTTACAGTAACGTTGTTAAAATAATTTTCGATTTCAAGCTCGTTCAGCCGCCATTCGTCATAGCATTCGGCGGAGCGGTCGGAAAAGTCCATTGAATAGAGGATATAATATCCGCCCGTGTCGTCGGGGTCGGGGAGAAATTTCACATAAAATCCGCTCATATCTCCGCTTTCTACCAGACCTATTTTATTGTACGGAATCATGAAATCACCTCAAAGCTTTTCAAAATCAACCGTGTTGACAATGTTGTACTTATCGCCGACAGTTCGATTAAGCAAATTGACGGCATTGTTAAAAGCATCGGTAAACTCGGCTTTTTGCTCCTCGCTGTCAAAACCGATATACGAAAATTCGGTGTCGCTGTTGACAAAAAGCTTTTCGTAAATCTCCTGAACCTTTACAAAAGCAACCTTTACCGCATTTCGATTTTGAATTGATTTGTGGGGAAGTCTGTTGTCAACAAAAAGACCCTCCTCGTCATAAAGCCACAGCGGAAAACAGCCGTATTCCAACTTAATTTTTATAGTTCTCATATTAATATAACACTCCGTCGTAATATTGCAGCATTAAAAGCGTTACCTCGCTGTAATTAGGCTCGGCTTCGTAATAATCAAGATAAGTGTCGGTAATAGTATCGCTGATGTTCTCCATAACCTCGTCTTTGATAACGGATTTTTTCTCTTTCAGAAATTTTTGAGTTTCTGTGTCATAGCAGTAGTTGTCAAAAGATACTTTTTTGTCGACAGCAATTTGCTCTGAATAACGTTCGTCATCTACACAATCATAGTAGTCATTGTTGGTGTAGTTCAAAACACTTAAATATCCCGAATATTTAAGCATATCATTATCACTGTTGATACACGCAAGGTACGCAATAAAATTTGCTTCGTCCTCGTAGATGTAACCTTTGAGGTGAGAAAGCTCGTGTGCGATAACTTCGGGAGTATATGTTGCAGATGTATAAGTATTATAATTTGCTTCCATTGTGAACGGAAAGTACACCCCGATAATTCCCGACTGATACATAAAGTACGAACCCATTACAGGCTTTGCATTCGGATAATAGCCGTTAAGTCTGGGAAACTCATCGGAAAGATTATTAAGTGCCGCTTTGACATCTTTACTTACATCACCGTCATAAACCACATAACCGTTCTCGTCACGTTCCATTTTCTCCGAAAGATTGTTGCATTGCTCAACAACATAGTTTCTCAGTGCTTCGATATCATCTGCCGTGTATTTTTTATCCTTGTGACCGTTTATGTCAAGCTTGGACGTGCAGTACAGAATGTTGCAGTTGAGCGTCATAATAAACGCAACAGTCAAAACAAACGCAAGCGTTGATTTCAAATACTTGTTTGCGAACCTTTTGAAGCCGTCTTTTTTCCTGAGAAACGGAAGTAAAATCAATGTCACAACTGCCACAAGTACAATCAGCATTGCAAGCGGTATCAGAACTTCACCGACCGAAAACGGAAAAAGTCCCGTGAATCGGCAGTAAGGCTGGGAAATATAGCGGAAAATATTGTCATCGTAAAAGTCGCTTAATGATTTGATTTTTGCAAGTAAGTTTAAGCTAACAATTATAACCGAATATATTATCATTATCAGCCAATATTTTGAAAGTTTGTGTTTTATTTTGTTGTCAGAATTACCCTCGGTGGTATCAAGTTCGGTTTCGGGTTTTGTTTTCTCGATAACTTCCATATTAACGCCTCACTTTCCAAAGTATTTTTGGTATATGTTATGTTCGTATATGAACTTAATGTCACGTTTAATTTGGTCGGAAAGTTCTGTTAGATTGTCAAATTTACGTTCGTCACGTATAAAATACAACAGTTCTGTGCGGACTGTTTTTCCGTAAAGATTACCGCTGAAATCTCCGAGAATGTGAGTTTCGATATTTTTATTCACACCGCCGACAGTCGGACGAGTGCCGACATTAGTAATAGCTTCAAATCGTGTGCCGTCAACGACTGCAAAGGAAGCATATGCACCAAATCGTGGTGTCACAAATTCGGGCGGGAGATTCTGGTTGACCGTGGGAATACCGACTGTTCTGCCGTTGTGCTTGCCCTCGACTATCGTCTGTTCAACCGAAAAAGGCTTGCCAAGGAGTCTGTTGGCGGTGGAAATTTCGCCGTTCTCGATAAGAGTTCGTATTCGGCTGGAGCTTACAACGCTGTCACAGTAACAGATAGGGGAAGATATAAATGTTTGGACGTTGAATTTGTTACATATATCGTGAAGAAATTCACTGTCGCCACGAGCCTGTTTCCCGAAACGGTAGTTGAATCCGCAGAAAACCGCCTTTGCACAAAGATTTTCAAGCAGAATATTTTTAATGTATTCTTCCGCAGATGTGTTTCTGATTGTCAAAAAATCTATGGAAAAGCATTTTTCAACTCCGAGAGATTCAAGAGTTTTCATTTTTTCGATTTGGGTCATTATGGCACGTTCGGGAGTTCTTCCGAGTAATACAGACGGAGATTTGGGAAACGTAAATACCATACTAACAAGATTATTCTCTTTCGCATAAGTACACATATCGGAGATTATTTTCTGATGTCCGATATGTATTCCGTCAAAGCAGCCGACAGCCACACAGGAGGGGGCATTCTGATGTTCAATTTTATTAAAAATTTGCATACTTGTCCTCATTCTAAAATTTTAAAATTCTTTATCAATTTTATTTTACAACATAATTCGGCTACATTCAAGTGGTAGAATAAAGATAATGTTGTAAATTTATTTTGTATAGTTAAATTATGGGGAACTTAGACAATTTCTGTTTACATTCAAGTCGATTTGTGATATAATATGTATGTGAAAAATAAAGGAGTGGTTTTCTGTGAGAAAATTCATAAAACTTGTGTTTTTGACAATGACGGTCGCTTTTATGTTTACAGCTTGTAATTCAAACGAAAAAGCCAACACAGATACAGATGTTGATAAATCAAGTGTTTCCACGGTTGAAAGTACGGTTGAGGTAACAAAAAACGCTGATGAACTCAGAAACGAGATTGTCGGTCAGTGGGGCAGACTTGACGAGGTTATGCACTATTTTCTTGAAGATAAACGCTGTGTTATCGGAGGTATGCAGGGAACATATGATATTGATGATGAAAATAATCTTGTTCTTACAACAATGAGCGGTTTCATAACAACCTACGATTGGGCAAGCTCAAGAGGGCAGATAACAGCGGAGAATTATTGGTATCTTGACGGCGATACTCTCAAAATCAACGGAAACGAGTTTACTAAGATTTACGGTAAGGAAACTCCGGATTATATTGAGTAATTTTTTGATAAGATTTATCCACCATCGGCAAGAAGACTCCGACCTCTATAGGTCGGAGAAGAATTGCCGTCAGCCCGATAGGGCTGAAAAAGGTGTCCCACAAGTGCTAATTTTGATCCCGGTACAGGTAGTAAATACGGTCATTCCATATCGGAACACGGTAAACAAAATGGATCAAGTTTAGCTGATCGTGCAAGAACAGGTTACGAACAGCATTTAGCATTTGAAAATGGTACGAGAACAGAACCGCCAACCGTAAGCCCTGATCAAGGACATTGGCTCCATAACGGTAAAGCAGCACAAGTAATGGACAGTGTGATGTCGAATCCCAATGTTCCCAAAACAGGAGTGTATGAGGTTCCTATTCAGGAAGGTATCGGCGAAGTTATTGCTTGTGAAAATGGAGAAATAAATAGCTATCCGGCAACTAAAGCTCGTATTGTATTCAATGGAGATGGGTCAGGAACAGTAAATACTGCTTACCCTATCAGATAACGGAGGGATTGATTTGAACTTTAAAATTTATCTGTGCTATCCGGAAAAACTAAATACAGCGCCCAAAGATCCTTCATATTCTCCGCAAAAACATGAAGTGACATGGGAAATGTGCAAGGTCATGAACAAAACCAATGAAATTGAATTCTATATCGATGGTATTTCTTATGAGGAACGAATGACCGGTCTTAGTCTTAGTATCGACTGGGATTTGGCTGTTCTGCTTGAACAGCTGCCGGATGTTCTCAGAAAAATATCAGATAATGATTATAATTTCAGAATTGATTTTTACGAGCAAGGAAGCGAATTCTTTTTACAGTTCAGCTCCGATGAAAGCGAAATTGTTGATGTAACTTACAATTCCTACAGCGGTAATGTTACTTGTAGCACATCGGTAAAAAAATCAGAATTAAGTGCTATGTTTAAAAAAATATATAAAGACTTTATTTTTCTTTCAAAAACAATATGTGGATATTTATATGAGTTTAACGACGCTTCGATAAATACTCTTTTGAGCGTTGAAGAATTATCATAAACCATATTATGGACACTTCTAAAAAACTATCTATTTGCAGTTTTCACCCTTAAAAAAGCACGCAAATACGTTATCAAATTTTAAAAAATATGTTTTTTAGAGATGCCCTTATTTGAGAGGAAGCAACTTTATAAGTATCTGTTATGGAAATACTGATTAAAATGCCGTTCTTGATGAAATATATCAAAATATGGCTAAACACACAATGCTTTTTTGTTGTTAAGATTAAATCGGTAATTCCTTATATTTACGATTTGATGATGCTTATTATTCTTTCATAAAATTAAAACAAGGAGGAAGAATAGGTGCTATGCTGCTATCTGTAAAAAAAATTTTAAAGAGTAATGAGGAATTCATATTTAGTTTGGATAAAATCGGTGATGGGTTGATTTTGGTTTCCGTTACCGAACCAAGTAAAAATCAAATAATTCCATGCTATTGGAGATTGAAATCTGAAATAGATTATCCGCCGTTAGAAATAGGAATTTCGCAATATGTAGGCGACATTATTAACATAACTTGTTTTATAACTTCAATTACATTTAGTAAACTTGATTTTATATTGCCGGTCGATTTAAATAAAAGTATTCAGATAGATACTAAAATATTTACTAAAGTGAATGATTTCAACGATAATAATGGAACTACTAAATTCTTTTTATATGATAAAACCATGCTTTGTGTGTTTTGTGATAATTTATACGATTGTAAGGTTGTAATAAAAAATCAACTTGGCTTTATAATTGATAACATGAATAATATGGTTGGCTTTGCTTTATATAATTTATCACAGGAGCAAATATTAATGGTTAATTCCTTAAATGATATCAATAAGAAATAACCATTATAAACGCAAAACTTTTTATATGTAAACTCAACTTGGTAGGAGTGGGAATCGTTAAAAGCTTTAATCTTTTTTAAATCCAAGATAGTGTAGTTAAGCGATTTTTCGAGTTGCTTATTCGACTAAACGGCATTTAATCAGCGTTTCCTTAGAGACTCCCCTTATGCTCAATAGAAGAAGGAGGTACTAAGGAACTGTCACAAAATAACTTGCACATTTAAACTTGTCTATACTCAAAATCTGAAAGATTCAGCAAATTCAATTAAACCCCTCTGTCCTGCGGACATCTCCCCCTATAAGGGGCGACTTTGATAAATCGAGAACCAAAAAGCCTCCACTTTTAGGGGAGGTGGCAGCCGTAAGGCTGACGGAGGGGTTTTTAAAAAAATCTCGATTTTTTAAAATATTGTCGCTAAATCTTAACGCTTTCGAGTATAATTTGCCCTGTGCGTCGTTACACTACCTTGAAATACGTCAGTATTCCTGCGGCAGTGTGCCTAGCACAGAACAAATTATCCTTCGTTTAAATTGCACAACTTATTTCGCAACAGTTCCTAATGAAAATAGGTAAACGTTTAATAGTAATAGCAACTATATATTCGGTGATAAAATTCTGCACATTCTGAAACAGCGAGAATTTATACGCTTTCCGAGTAATTTTAATACATAACTGTCAAATGAATGGCAAAAACTAATCACCTTATATATAACGTTAAATAAAAATTATGTATTTCCCTCGGACGTTGCACGGTTTGACATTGGTTACAAAATGTGATAAAATTTATTTACAAATAATAAGGAGATGTTCATTATGGATTGTATTTTTTGTGAGATTATCAAGGGGAATATTCCCTCAACAAAGGTTTATGAGGACGAGTTTGTGACTGCGTTCAACGACTTGAATCCTCAAATGCCTGTACACGTTCTTATTGTTCCGAAAAAGCATATTGCAAGTGCGAACGATATTGCCGAGGAAGATGCCGAGCTTGTGGGCAGAGTTTTTCTTGCCGCTCAGAAAATCGCTGAGAAGCTTGGTCTTGAAAACGGCTACAGAATCATAAACAACTGTGGTGAAGACGCAGGTCAGACTGTGAAGCATTTACATTTCCATATGCTTGGCGGTAAAACAATGGGTGAGCGTATTATATGAAGAATTATGCGTAAGCTGAAAAGAATATTAAAGAGGTAGAATAATATGTCCGAAACGTATAAAATAAATATTGCAGGACTTGAAAGAGAACTTCCGCTTTGTCCTGTAAGCGACACACTCGATATTGCCGCATTTGTGATGTTTGGTGACATTGAGATTACCGAAGCCGTTGCCAAGGAGCTTTTGAAGAAATGTCCCGAACACGATATTGTGATTACGGCAGAGGCTAAGGGTATTCCGCTCTGTTACGAAATGGCAAAGCAGGGCTGCCGTGAATACGAGATTGCGAGAAAGTCCATTAAAACGTATGACCTTGACCCAATTTCGTTTGAGGTAAAGTCGATTACAACGGCGGCTGTTCAAAGGCTGTACCTTGCCAAGGAGAGAGCCGAAAAACTTAGGGGCAAGCGTGTTCTGATTGTAGACGATGTTATCAGCACAGGTGCGTCGCTTACAGTGCTTGAAAATCTTGTGGAGCAGGCAGGCGGAATTGTTGTCGGTAAAGCGGCTGTTCTTGCCGAGGGCGATGCGGCAGAACGTGACGATATTATTTTCTTAGAAAAATTGCCGTTGTTTCCTAAATAATATGTACCGTTAAACTCTTGTTTGTGAGGTGTGATTATGAGCAGAAGTTATAAAAAATCTCCTTTTCTAAAAGACCGTGCAAGGGTTTCAAAGGATAGGTTTAAGCCGAAAACTTTTGCTAATCGTGCGGTAAGACGTTATGAAGAAGTTCCGGGCGGTAAATCGGGATTTAAAAAGATATATTGCAGCTGGAATATTTCCGATTACAGATTTAAGGGACATCAAAATGAAGCCGAACTTAAAAGACAATGGGATAACGGCGACTCGTGGCTGCACAGCACTTACAAAAGTTACCAAAAAGCTTTATTTGATTGGCGGAAATGGTACAGAAGAAAATAATATTAAAAGGAGTGTAATCAAGTGAAAAGACCGTTTGCTTGTATCGGATTCAGTATGCTCTTTTCGCTTGTTTTTGCTATTTCTATTCACACTGCGGTTATTCAAACAGCTGTGGTGTGTTTTGTTGTTTCTATTGTACTTTTTGCTATTAAATTTATTGGCAGAAAGAATACACTTTCGGCAGCGGTTTGTTGTCTGTCGGCAGTTATAGCGATGTTTGGTTATATAGGGATTATAAAATATCACGTACAGCCGATTATTGACGAATACAGTGGAAATAACGTTACTTTTTCAGGCACTATTGTTTCTAATCCATATACAAACGGAAGTAATACTCACTTTACCGTTAAAACCGATACAATAAACGGTGAAACTAAGAGTGTAAAAATTAATGTCACTACAAGCAATACTTTGACTATGGAAATGTATGATTTTGTTGAGGGAAAAGCAACTCTTTCATCAGAATATGAAAGCGGCTACAGCTACGCATCATATTACGGTGCAAGAGATATTTTCCTAACAACATATATCAATCCATATTTTGACAGCGAGTATAAAATAATACATAATGATATCAAACCATTCTACAAGATATTCAATGATATTCGGAAATATATAGCCAAAACGTTTCAAAAATATATATCCTATGACGAAGCCTCACTATGTACGGCAATTATCACAGGCGATAAAATGTACTTGCGAGATGATGTTTATAATGCTTTTAAAAATCTCGGTGTATCGCATATGCTTGTTGTTTCGGGACTTCACTTGTCAATTGTGACAAGTCTGATGTATTTTGCAACAACAAGTATTTTTGATAACAGATATGTTTCTGCATTGGTTCAGATTCTCGGACTGACTTTGTTTGCATTGTTTTCGGGATTCGGATTTTCCGTAAGACGTGCCTTTGTTCTGGCATTAATCACAATAATCGGGCGGCTTGTAGGCTCAAAACCCGATTCCTTGAATACTCTCGGTTTGGCTGCATTTTTGCTTTGTTTAAATCCGTTAAATGTCGGGGATATTGGTTTATTGTGGTCATTTTCGTGTACATTGTCAATTATTTTGTTGGCGAATAAAATGTCCGATTATTTGATTGATTTGCTCAATATTAAGAAAAAATCATTTCTAAAATTGACAACCTTGTTTTCAACGTCAATTTCTGCTTTTGTCGGTTCAATTCCATTTTTGATATTGGTTACAGGCTCGATTTCTCCGTATACAATTTTCGTTAATATATTGACAGTTCCGTTCACGGGAATTATAATAGTCTGCGGCGGATTTTCAGTGTTGCTTTTTGCATTACATCTGAATGCTTTTGCGTATCCGCTTATGATATTGGCAGGTCTTACGGCTAAATATCTTACTTTTGTAACGGATATATTTCAAAATATGCCGTATTCAAGTATCAGCACCGATAAAACATTTGTGTATATCTGGTTTGCGATAACGGTTATTTTAATTGTATTGCTTTTGGTGTTTGATAAGAAAAGAAAATTTCTGAAATTGATAGCTGTTGCGGCTGTTGCTGCTTTTATCGGTTTGTACAGTCTTAACTCACTTTTTGAAAGCGGCAAAGTTACATTTTCCGTGCTTGATGTCGGAAACGGTATAACTGCAATTGTTAAAAATAACAATAATATGGTTATGCTTAATTCATACGGTGAAAAATATCAGTATAATACTATTAAAACTGAACTGTCTAATTTTAACAATATTGCTTGTCTTATAGATATTCCTCCGAATAAACTCGATTACAACTATTGCAGAAGAATTACTCATGATTTCGATGTTAGTGAAATTATTGTATATGATGATAAAATATATAACGAAAAGTACAGTTATCTTAAATATAAAGGTACAGACGTTGAAAAGATAAGCAGTAACTATAAGCTGTATGTTTTTGATAACGTTACGCTGAATATTATAACAACAGAAACAGGCACGTGGGAGTATCTTACAATTTATGATACAAATATTCTGATTTGTCCGATAAATGCAGATTTTGATGAATTACCCGACAATTTAAAAACTCCCGATATTGCTGTGATAAGTGATATTCCGAATAATTTTATTTTTGATAATGATGTATATATTGTGGTGTCGGCTTACGGTGAGGAATGTCTTGAAATGAAAAATACACTTGAAAATAATATAAAAACAATTGAAGCAACCAACGGAAACGGCAGAATTGACTTTGAATTTTCCGATAACGGTTCGGTTAAAGTGAACAGAATTTACACGGGAGGAGTGACGAGATATGCCGAAAATCAGTGAATCGGATTTCAGAAAGGTTTTGAGCGGAAGAGATTTCGGTACGCTTTATTATATTTGCGGTACGGAGAAAATGCTTGTCACGCATAATACAAAAAAGCTTATAAATAAAGTTGCAGGCAGTGACCCCTCGGATTTTAATTATCATACATTCACAAATGATTTTGATGTTGACGAATTTGCTGTTGCTTTGCAGGTTGTGCCGTTTGTGAGTGAATTTAACGTTGTAGTTGTGAAAGACCTCGACTTTGCGGATTTCTCTTCTGCGGACGGTGACAAAATTTTTGACCTCATTTCAAATGTTTCGGGGGATACGATAGTTATTCTTACATTTCCGACAAAACTTGACGAAAAAATGAATGCTAAAGATAAGAAGCTCAAAACACTTGCAGCCAAAAAGGGAACTGTTGTTGAACTGAATAAACTAACAGTTCCGATTTTGCAGAAAAAACTTGTTTCGTGGGCGAGCAAAAGGAATGTTGTTTTAAGTCCTCAAGTGGCAGGGATTATCGTTGACTACTGCGGCACGGACTTGACGGCTCTCAAAAACGAGCTTGAAAAGCTTTGTGCATATGTCGGCGATGGCGGCGAGATTACAAAGGAACACGTTGATAAGCTTGTGACTAAAAATCTCGAATCGAGTATTTTTGATTTATCTAAGGCTGTAATTAATCACGACGGAACAACTGCGTTTAAGGTTATTGACAGGCTGATTTATCAGAAGGAAGAGCCGATTGCGATTCTTGCGGTTCTTGCAACTACTTTTGTTGATATGTACAGGGCGAGAATTGCGATTAAATGCGGAAGTCGTTCGACAGATTTGTCGAAATGGTTCACGTATAAATCGGAATATCGTCTTAGACAGGCGGAGAATAACAGCAAAAGAACGTCAACAGCAGTTTTGCGGAAAAGTATAGACGCAATTACCGAAACGGATATTTTACTGAAAAGCACAAGGATGAACGACAGAGTTCAGTTGGAGCTTCTTATTGTAAAATTACTTATGATTGCGAATGAGGACAGATAAAAATATGATTAAAATTAAAGAAGCAATAATTGTTGAGGGAAGATATGACAGAATGCGGCTTACACCGATTTTTGACACTGCGATTATAGAAACGGGTGGTTTTCGTGTTTTTAAAGATGACGAAAAAAAGACCATCATAAGACGGCTCGCTCAGGCTAGGGGAATTGTGATTTTAACCGACAGTGACGGTGCGGGATTTGTTATAAGAAATTTCCTTAAAGGAATTATTTCCGACAACTCTCAAATTAAGCAAGCCTATATCCCTGACATCAAGGGCAAGGAGAAACGCAAGGCACAACCGTCAAAACAAGGCTTGCTAGGTGTCGAGGGTATGACCGATGAAATTATTGTGAATGCGGTTCTCAAAAGCGGTGTTGAGGTTGTGGGGGAAGAGGTTAAAAAAATCGGCGGAGAAATTACAAAGACGGATTTTTTCACTTACGGTTTGACAGGCGGAGAAAACAGTTCCGTTTTCAGAAAGTCTGTTTTGAAGAAGTTGGGATTTCCTCAGTATATGACAACAAATGCAATGCTCAGTGCGATTAATTTGATTTACGGTAAGGAAGAGTTTGAGGAGATTTTGAAGTCGGTTGCAGACTAAGGAACTGTCAGAAAATAACTTGAACATTTATACTTGTCTAATTTGTTCAACTTATTTCCAAACAGTTCCTAACTGCCAATGTCTGCGTGAAAAGTTCTTTTTTAACGATAGTTCAACGAATGGTATAATTCAGAAATTTGTAAAAAAATAAACCACTTAAAACAATTTGTTTTAAGTGGTTTGGCGTTCCCGAGGTGATTCGAACACCCGACCTACTGCTTAGGAGGCAGTTGCTCTATCCAGCTGAGCTACGGAAACAAGAAGCACTAACGCAGAATCCGAATGAACCCTGCTTATATATGATATCACAAATTCCCCCTTATTGTCAAGTACCTGACAAATATTCTTCCAAACAAATCTGACGTTCAAAAATTTCGCTCGCCGCTTCTTGTCCGACATATCGGTAATGCCACGGCTCATAGTCAATTCCAGTGATGTTCTCTTTTCCCTGAGGATAACGAAGAATAAAACCGTACTTATACGCATTTTCCGCAAGCCAGCTGTAAACCTCCGTATCACTTGACAAGCTGCCGTCGGAATTTATGTCAAGTGCAAGACCTAACTCGTGTTCACTTGTGCCGGGAGCTGCTACCCAATTTTTTGCAAGCTTTTTCGCCTTGCGTTTCGAGTAACCGTCTTCTATGAACTCTTGAATTTTTTCGTTCATAATAGCTTGCTGTTCCTCGGAAGTTCTGTAAGCTTCGCTGACCATTGGGGAAATCCCTGCCGACCGTGCTGAGTCAAACATTTGCTGCAATTCGGGGTAAATCCGCTCGTCAACCATATTTCCGTTGGAAAGTTCCGTTAAAGTTACCTCGTAATTTTTCGGTATCGGGTTTTTGCTGTTTACTAAAATCAAATTCCACGGCAATTCGGAATTGTGTGTACTACCGCATGAACATAGTATAATTGTACCGATAACATTCACTGAAACTAATAAAATAAATATGATTTTATGATTGTTAGTATTCCTCATAAATATACTCCTTATAATATAAACTCTTTCGGATGCATCTATATTGAGGTTATGTAAGTAATTATAGGATAATGTGATTGTACTAATTGTATCAATTAAATTAGTACAATTCAAGTATAGCACTCTAGAGGAGTTTTGTCAATAGGAAATTTTGATTTTAAACAGTTTAGAAATATGATAAGGAACTGTTGGGAAATAAGTTGAACAAATTAGACAAGTATAAATGTTCAAGTTATTTTCTGACAGTTCCTAAACACAAATCCCACGAAAAACTTCCTATGTAAAGAATTTTCGTGGGATTCATTATATTTTAATTACGCATTAAACAATAGTTCCGCCGCCGACCACAATGTCACCGTCATACATAACGACCGCCTGACCTTTCGTGACAGCTCTCTGCGGTTCGTCAAATTCGATTTTGAGAGTATTCTCATCAACCTGAACGGCAGTTGCCCATTGTTCCGCCTGACGATAGCGAACTTTCGCCTTAACCCTCATAGGCTTGTACATATCGGGAACGGAAATAAGATTTATCGACTTTGCCATGACGGAAGTTGAAAACAGATCCTCGTTCTCACCGATAACCACAGTGTTGTTTTCGGGGTTCACCTCAATGACGTACATAGGGTGGTCGAGTGCAAGACCCAACCCCTTACGCTGACCGACCGTGTAGCGGATAATGCCCTTGTGTCTGCCCATAAAATTACCGTTTTTATCAACAAAATCTCCCTCGGGGAATGTCTTGCCGGTGTAGTTCTCGATGAAGTCGGAGTACTTGCCGTTCACAACAAAACAGATATCCTGACTGTCATGTTTTTTAGCATTCACAAAACCGTTTTCCTCGGCAATTTTTCTTGTTTCGGGCTTGCTCATACTGCCGAGGGGAAATTGTACATGAGAGAGCTGTTCCTGTGTCATAGAGTAAAGAACGTAGCTTTGGTCTTTGTTTGTGTCAACGGCTTTTTTCAAAAGGTATCTTCCTTTTTCGGGATTGTACTCTATCTGTGCATAGTGACCTGTGACAACATAGTCATAACCGAGCTCCTTTGCCCTTGCGAAAAGCTTGTCAAATTTCAGATATCGGTTGCAGTCAATACACGGATTCGGAGTTCTGCCGTTTTCATAGGCATCTACAAACTTGTCGATAACGTCCTCTTTGAATCTGTCGGAGAAATTGAAAACGTAGTAAGGCATATTCAGCCTGTAGGCAACACTCCGTGCGTCCTCAACGTCGTCAAGAGAACAACAAGTGTTTGCTCTGCACGCAACCTCTTCATTATAGAAAAGCTTCATCGTTACGCCCATACATTCATATCCTGCTTGTGTCATCAGGAATGCGGCAACACTTGAATCCACACCGCCGCTCATTGCAATTAATGCTTTTTTGTTCATATTAACCCAACTCAATCATTTTATCAATACATACTTTTGCCTTTGATCTTGTTTCGTCGTCAAGGAAAATCTCCTCGCCGCCGTTGCCGATAAGTATGTTGTAAACGTCTACAAGAGTGGTAGACTTCATATTCGGACAGATAAGATTTTTCGACAGAGGATAGAATTTTTTACCCGGACAGTCGTAAGCAAGGTGAGTTGCAATTGAAATCTCTGTGCCGATGATAAATTCTTTCTTGTCGGAATTTTTGGCATAGTTCATAATTGCAGTGGTTGAGCCGACAAAATCAGCCTGTTCAACAACACCGGGAACACACTCGGGGTGAACAAGAAGCTCCGCATTCGGGTGAAGCTCCTTTGCAGCCTTGACATCTTTCGGGGTGACACGAACGTGAATAGGACAGCCGCCCTGAAGAAGCTTGATGTTCTTTTCGGGAATCTGCTCGGCAACATAATGACCAAGGTTGCAGTCGGGGATAAAGAGAATGTTGTCGTTTTCAATTTTCTTGACAATCTTAACAGCCGAAGAGGAAGTAACACAGACATCACAGATTGTTTTCAAATCTGTGGTTGTGTTGATATAAGCCACAACGGTGTAATCGGGGTACTGCTCTTTAACCATAGAGATCATTTCTTTATCCATTTGTTCAGCCATAGGACAGCCTGCGATAGGGTTGGAGAGGTAGACCGTCTTTTCGGGGGAGAGAAGCTTGACGGTTTCAGCCATAAAGCGAACACCGCACATAATAACTGTTTTATGCGGAACTTGTGAAGCTTTTACACTCAGCTGGAAAGAGTCACCGGTAAAGTCGGCAATCTCTGTAATTTCTCTTGTTTGGTAGCTGTGAGCAAGGATACAGATATCCTTTTCTTTTTTCAATCTGATAATTTCCTGTTGAAGTTCGGGGATATTCATTATAATCAATACTCCTTTAGTTTTACAACGGCAAAAGCCGAAATTTTTCATTTGGCACGGGATTTTTTATCCGAAAAAATCTTGTGCCTGTATATACATCTATAATTATACCATTTTAGTCGGTTTACTACAATATTATTTTTAAAATTTTTGTAGAGATAAAGAAAAAAGTTTTTTTGAATATTGACTTAAACTTCCCACCCAAAAAACAAGCCCAAATGCTGATAAAACCTAAACAAACGGCTGAAAAAATACTAATTAACGGATATTTGCAGAGAAT
>CACWTQ010000015.1 GCA_902763835.1 uncultured Ruminococcus sp.
GAAAACACGTGAAGATAGTCTTTCTAAATTTTTACTTCACGAACCCGACCAAAAATTTTATGCGTGTATTAACAACTCTTTATTTGCAGTCAATTAACTTTCGGTCGGGTACACAAATTTATTGCCTAAAAAAAACTAGCTTCACGTGTTTCAAGCGGACGTTGTCCGCCGTTGTACGCAAAAAATAAAAGCTGTAACAAACGCTACAGCTTCGATTAAATAATTAAAATTAACTTTCGGTCGGGTATGTGAAGTTATTAAACGAAGAACTAGCTTCACGTATCTCCTGCGGACGTTGTCCGCCGTTGCCCGCCGTTGTCCGCCGTTGTCCGCCGTTGCCCGCACACTTATGATGAATAGTTTTTACTATTGTATTTATTCCACTTGCTTTGTACAGTAGATGTATTTTTATTTGCATTTATAGATGCAATCAGAACATTCTTTATATCCTGCACCATTGAAATCAAATAAACATAATCATACGGAAACAAATTCATCGAACTGAGTGTTTTCAAAAGATAAACGCACTCAACGGAAGATTTAAGAGCCTCCTGCAAATGAACATTAAACGCACTCTTGTCATCTCCATAAACGGATTTATTGATATGAGTACCCATATCTGTCGCAGCCGCAAGAAGTCTTTTGGAAATAGACTCGTCCAGTCCCGATTTTGAATAAGCTTCGTTAAACAAAGCAATTTGTGCCAGAAATTCAACCGACTTGTTAAAAATTACATTACTCACGCTTACCACCTCATTATTATTATAACAAATTTCAAACACAAATGCAATAAATTTTTGATAGTTTAAGTGATTTTTTGGTTAAAGTTTTACTGAAATTTATGTGAAAATATTACAAAAATAAAAAAGAATAATGAACAGCAAATAATAAAATGAAATTTTTAATACCATTTTATCGTTATGCTGTTCATTATACTGTTTGTTATCCTTTTAAAAGATTTTATTCGGGTACCCACATAGGAGCGTGTCTGCCGGTTGGGCTTGCTTTACACTTTCCCGAAACATTTGGAGTAGCGTTTGGAACTCCGCCTGTCGGTGTGCCATGGTTACGAGCAGAACCTATTTGTCCGCACAGCCTGCACTGTGGTTTATAACGACGTGCTGCCATAAAAAGAACCTCCTTCCAAAGAAATTAAAATATTAGTCAATATATCATAACTCATTATTTGAATATAATGTATTTATCTCATTGACTGTTATCATTATAGCAAAGTTTTATAATTTTTTCAATAGTTTTTTGATATTTTTATAAAGTATTTTCTGCGAGAAAATTTTTGCAGATTTTTTTACATAAAATGCTCTTTTATATCTTTTTTAAAAATAAAATTTTCTGTTGGAAAATACTTTGCTAAAATTCATTGATTTTTTTTCATTTATATGATATATTGTATACAAATAAAAAAACATAAGGAGGAAAATTTTATGGGAAAATTCGGTGATTTTTTATTAGGTGCATTAGTTTTAGGCGGAAGTGCTGTTTACGGAATAGCCAGAGGTACAGACGAAAACGGCAACTTTTCACTCGATACTCTTCAGGAGAATATGACTTCCGATATGGAATACGTGATAAGCCAAATGGGCGACAGCAACTTAGAAGATGCTTATTATGATGCGGAATACGGTTCTCAGGAAAAGTTATTGTACAGAGCCGAAATGAAAAAAAGAGGATTACTTGGTTAGGAACTGTTGGGAAATAAGTTGAACAATTTAGACACAGAATAATTTGTTCTGTGTGTCGTGGAATTAATAAAAAGACATATAATGTGAAAAAAGAAAGGTTGTGAAGTTTATGTTAGAATACATAGTAGGTGCAGGTTTGTTAGCTCTTTACGGAAAAATGAGAGGTACTGATGAGAACGGTGATTGGTCATTAAGTAATCTCGGAAGAAATTTTAGTGAGGATGTATCCAACACTTATGCTAACACAGTAAGCCGCTTTAACAATGAACAGCTTCAAGCTGCTTATCTAAACTCCGAAAGCGGCTCTAAATCGGAGGAGATACTCGAAGCCGAAATGAGAAAAAGACATTTGTTGTAATCAATGTACATAATGAAAAAGGACTGCACCATTCACGGTACAGTCCTGTTTTATTAGTCCGCTCGAAGGGATTCGAACCCCCGTTCTTCAGAATCGGAATCTGCTGCGTTATCCAGCTACGCCACGAGCGGTAATATTAAGTTTTTTCAAAACAGGCTTAGGCGGTTTGAGTATGCCCACCTAAGCCCGAAAAGCTTATGTTAATTCAATCGATTAAACAAGCTCGATAATTGCCATTTCAGCTGCATCACCACGGCGAGGTCCGATCTTTGTAATTCTTGTATAGCCGCCGTTTACATCTGCATACTTCGGAGCGATTTCATCAATAAGCTTCTTTGCTGCTGTTTCGTCTGTTACGAAAGCAAATACCTGACGCTTGCTGTGAAGATCGTTCTTCTTTGCAATTGTGATAAATTTCTCGGCTAATGAGCTAACCTCTTTAGCACGAGTAACAGTTGTTTCTATTTTTCCGTTCTCAAAAAGGAATGTAACCAAAGCTCTGAGCATTGCTGTTCTGTGAGCAGTAGTTCTTCCCAACTTTCTTGTTCCCGGCATTTTAGTCACTCCTTTTACTTTGTTTGGAAAAGAGGTCTTATTCCTCTTCTTTACGAAGACTGAATCCGAGTGTCTGAAGTTTTACGATAACTTCCTCAAGCGACTTGCGTCCCAAGTTACGAACCTTCATCATATCTTCTTCCGACTTGTTAATCAAGTCCTCAACAGTGTTGATACCTGCACGCTTCAAGCAGTTGAACGAACGCACGGAAAGGTCAAGTTCTTCGATAGTCATTTCAAGAACCTTTTCCTTGCCCTTGTCGTCTTTCTCAACCATAATCTCTGTACTGTAGCCCTTATCGGACAAGTCAACGAAAAGATTAAGATGCTCTGTAAGTACCTTTGCTGCAAGAGATACAGCCTCCTGAGCATTAACAACACCGTTAGTCCACACATCAAGTGTGAGCTTATCATAGTCAGTTATCTGACCGACACGAGTATTCTCTACTGTATAATTAACCTTTAAAATAGGCGTATAAATGGAGTCCACCGGAAGAAGTCCGATTACGTTCTCTTCGGCAAGCTGCTTGTTGCGTTCGCCTGAAACGTAACCTCTTCCCCTATCCATTAAGATCTCCATAAAGAGCTTTGCTCCTTCACCCAGAGTTGCGATGTGCATTTCCGGATTAAGAATTTCAACCTCGCTGTCACACATAATACTTGCGGCTGTAACCTCACAGGGTCCTTCCGCTCTGATTTCAACTTTTTTCTCACCCTGACAATTAAGTTTTCCGATAAGTCCTTTCATATTAAGGATAATCTGTGTAACATCTTCCTTAACACCCGGGATAGTTGAAAATTCGTGTAAAACGCCCTCTATTTTTATAGACTTAACTGCTACGCCCTCAAGCGATGAGAGCAATACACGACGAAGGCTGTTGCCAAGTGTATTGCCAAAGCCTCTTTCAAGAGGCTCAACAACAAATCTGCCATACTTACCGTCAGCTGATAATTCTTCGGTATCAATCTTTGGCTTTTCAATTTCTATCATTAGTTGGCTCCTCCCTAACATTTAGCACAAAACGTGCCGATATGTGTGTTGTGTATTCCTATGTGACTGAGGATTACTTGGAGTACAACTCGACGATGAGGTGAGCCTCAACATCATAGTCAAGGTCCTCAGCAGAAGGCAAACGAGTTACTGTAGCCTTGAACTCGTCCTTGTTGCTGTCTAGCCAAAGCGGTACTACACGAGAGCTTGTCTTTTCAAGGTTATCCTTGAACTTAACGCTGCTTCTGCTCTTCTCTCTGAGAGAAATTTCGTCGCCTGCCTTAACTCTGTAAGACGGGATATCAACTCTCTTGCCGTTTACAAGGAAGTGACCGTGGTTTACGAGCTGTCTTGCTTCTCTTCTTGTAGCTGCATAGCCAAGTCTGAAGATGATGTTGTCAAGTCTTGATTCAAGCAATACGATAATGTTATTACCTGTCTGACCCTCCATCTTTGTAGCGAGTTCATAGTAATGATAGAACTGCTTCTCCAAAACGCCGTAAATGAACTTCAGCTTCTGCTTCTCTTTGAGCTGAAGACCGTACTCGGAAACCTTTCTTCTTGAGTTGGCATTGGGGTTCTTCTTGGAAGTTTTGTCAATACCAACAACTGTCGGGCTGATGCCCAAATATCTGCATCTCTTTAAAATAGGATCTCTGTTTACTGCCATTCTTAAAACACCTCCGAATTTTTAAAATTAGACACGTCTTCTCTTCGGAGGACGGCATCCGTTGTGAGGAATCGGTGTAACATCTTTAATCATACTTACGTCAAGACCTGCCTGCTGCAAAGCTCTGATAGCAGCCTCACGACCTGCACCCGGACCCTTAACGTAAACTTCAACTGTTTTCATACCATGCTCCATAGCGACTTTTGCAGCTGTTTCTGCTGCTGTCTGAGCTGCGAACGGAGTTGACTTCTTGGAACCTCTGAAACCGAGCTCGCCTGCACTCGCCCAAGAAACGGCATTACCCTGTGTATCCGTAATTGTAACGATTGTGTTGTTGAATGTAGACTGAATATGAGCTGCTCCCTTTTCGATGTTCTTACGCTCACGACGTCTGCGAACAACTGTTTTTTTACCCTTTGGTGCTGCCATTGTCCTTTCTCCTCCTTACTTCTTCTTGTTAGCCATTGTCTTTCTCGGGCCCTTACGGGTACGAGCGTTAGTCTTTGAACGCTGACCTCTTACAGGAAGACCCTTGCGGTGACGAACACCACGATAACAGCCAATCTCGATAAGTCTTTTAATGTCAAAAGCAACGTCACGGCGAAGGTCACCCTCCACACGACAGTTATGATCGATATACTCTCTGAGCTTAGAAACGTCCTCCTCGCTCAAATCTCTAACACGAGTATCAGGATTTACACCTGTTGCTGCAATGATATCGCTCGCAGTCTTGCGGCCGATACCGTATATATAAGTCAAGCCAATCTCAACTCTTTTATCTCTCGGTAAGTCAACACCAGCTATACGTGCCATAAATTTGCACCTCCAAATATAGATTAATTGTCAATTCCTAAGAAAACACCTGTGATTAACCCTGACGCTGTTTGTGCTTGGGGTTCTCGCAAATTACCATAACCTTGCCCTTACGCTTGATTACCTTGCACTTGTCACAAATTTTCTTTACAGAAGGTCTGACTTTCATTATATAATCATTCCTTTCAAAAGTAAATAGAATATTGGAAAATATTCGGGCTTTTCATACAATTCTCCGTTAATGCACAAAAATATCAACATTGTTGGAAAAATTAGTATTACTTACCTCTCCATGTAATTCTGCCCTTTGTGAGGTCATACGGCGAAAGCTCAACAGTCACCTTATCTCCCGGGAGAATTCTGATGAAATTCATTCTCAGCTTACCTGAGATATGAGCCAATATTACCTTGCCATTTTCGAGTTCCACCTTGAACTTTGTGTTCGGCAAAGCTTCAACTACCGTACCTGTAAGCTCAAATACGTCCTGCTTCGACATAGGAATTCCTCCTTAATTATCCTGAAAATCCGATAAAATTCTAATAACTTCACGGTTAGTATTAAAGTCCTGCACGACCCTTGCGGTCGGTGCAAGGTGAATAAGCTTTTTCTTTTTCGGAGAATCAACCTTGCGGCTCTTGCCGTTTACAATATAGGCATACTGCCCGTCGATTTCCTTTATAATGAAAAAGCCGTCTTTGTCACGCCCCGCCTTTGCTTTAACGATTTGTCCTGCTTTAAAATCCACTTTACCACCTCATTAATCGGGCAAAGTTAAAATCACAGGACCGTCGGGGGTTATCGCCAGAGTATGTTCAAAGTGAGCGGAAAGCTTGCCGTCTGCCGTGACGGTTGTCCACTTATCCCTTAAAACTCTGACATTATGACTTCCCATGTTGACCATCGGCTCAATTGCAATAGCCATACCCGGTCGCAGGAGAGCACCTTTGCCCGGTGCTCCGTAATTCGGTACTTTGGGGTCCTCGTGTAGTTTCGCACCTACGCCATGGCCGACAAAATCTCGTACCACCGAGTAACTGCGAAGTTCGACATACTGTTGAACGGCATATCCTATATCACCGATTCTTGCTCCGGCTTTTGCTGCCTTAATGCCCTCGAAGAGAGATTCCTCGGTAGTTTTCAAAAGTCTTTGTGCGTCCTCGCTGATATCGCCGCAGGGGAATGTCCACGCATTGTCGCCGTGGAAGCCGTTAAAATAAGCTCCGATGTCGATGCTTACGATGTCGCCCTGCTTAAGAACACGCTTTTCACTCGGTATGCCATGGATAACCACATTATTAACTGATATGCAAGCACTAGCCGGAAATCCGCCGTAACCGAGGAACGACGGGGTTGCCCCCTGTTCCTCGATATACTTTCGGACTATGGTGTCGATTTCCTTGGTTGTAACACCCGGCTCGACAGCCTCTCCCGCCAAGCGTAAAGCTCTTTGGGAGATTCGTCCGGCTGCTCTCATGAGTTTCAACTCTCTGGCAGTCTTTAAAACTATCATAGATTAAGCCTCAAGCTGTGCGAATACCAAAGCAGTTGTGTCAGCGATTTCTTCCTGACCCTCAACAATGGCAAGCTTGCCCTGCTTTGAATAATACTCCTTGAGCGGCTCTGTTTCGTTATGATAAACTTCAAGACGAGCCTTTACTGTATCAGGGTGGTCGTCCTTACGTTGAACAAGGGCACCTGCACACAAGTCGCATACGCCCTCAGTCTTGGGTACTTTGTACTCAAGATGATAGCTTGCACCGCAACTTCCGCAGACACGGCGTCCGGACATTCTGCCGATGATTCTCTCGTCAGGTACTTCGATATCGATTACCTTATCGATTACAACGCCCATTGTATCCAGAGCCTCGGCTTGGGGAATGGTTCTCGGGAAGCCGTCGAGGATAAAGCCGTTCTTACAGTCGTCGTTAGCAAGACGATCTTTGATGATGCCGATTACGACTTCATCGGGAACAAGCTGACCTGCGTCCATATAGGATTTGGCTTTAAGACCCATTTCCGTACCGCTTTTCAACGCTTCACGGATAATATTACCCGTACTGATTGTAGGGATGCTGAGGTGCTCGCAGATTTTCTCTGCCTGAGTACCTTTGCCCGCACCCGGGGCACCTAAAAGAATAATGTTCATAATTATTATCTCCTTGTAATAATCTATACGCTTAGTCCAAGAAGCCTTTGTAATGACGCATCATCATTTGAGATTCGAGCTGCTTAACCGTTTCCAGTGCAACACCGACAAGAATGATAATGGAAGTACCGCTCAAGGACATATTGCCCATTGTGGAGATCTTACCGAAAATAAGCGGCAAGAGTGCGATTAATGCTAAGAACAAAGCACCGATAAGTGTTATTCTTGACAAAATCTTTGCAATAAAGTCAGCTGTCGGGCGACCCGGACGGATACCGGGGATTGTACCGTTGTTCTGACGAAGATTATTTGACATTTCTACGGGGTTATACTGAATAGCCGTGTAGAAATAAGCGAACATAATAATTAATACAAAATAGATTACCATATAACCTACGCTGGTTGAGTTGAAGAACTTAAAGAAAGCTCCCCAGAAACCGTCTTGCTTCTTAACAAAGAGGTTTACGGTACTAGGAATTGAGAGAATGGAGCTTGCGAAGATTACAGGCATAACGCCGCCGATAGCTACCTTAATAGGAAGGTGAGTCGACTGACCGCCGTACATCTTTCTGCCCACTACTCTTTTAGCGTACTGAATCGGTATTCTTCTCTCGGCATCATTCATAAATGTGATGACCCAGATGACGAACAGGAACAGTACTACAAAAATTGGAACGAAGAAAAAGAATTTCTGCTGACCGTTAAGAGCAAGCTGCCAATACTGAACAAGGCTGCCGATAAGGGTTGAGAATCTTGAAATAATACCGGCGAAGAGAAGTATTGAAATACCGTTTCCGATACCCTTAACGTTAATCTGTTCACCGAGCCACATCATTACAGCCGTACCTGCCGTAAATGCGAGAATGATAACCGCACAGGAGAACACTCCTTGGAAACCGCTTCTCCAATCGCTTACGATAATAGCCGAACGTCTTAAGAATACATAATAAGCCGTACCCTGAATAAGACCCAAACCGACAGTTACATATCTTGTAATGGCGGCAATCTTCTTTCGTCCTTCGTTGCCCTCCTTGGCAAGCGACTCAAGAGCCGGAATTGCCACACAGAGGAGCTGCATAATAATTGAACTGTTAATATAGGGTGTAATACCCATTGCAAAAAGTGTTGCGTTTGCGAACGCACCACCGGACAACATATTCTGATAAGCCAGAACGTTGTCGCCCGAATATTGTTCCATCAAGGTCTGCAAAGCACTGACATCAAGGAACGGAACAGGAATAACCGAACCAATTCTGAATACTATAATAATAAACAGTGTGAAAAGAATTTTCTTTCTCAAATCGGGAATCTTCCAGGCATTTTGAATGGTTTTAAACAATTATACCACCTCTGCCTTTCCGCCGGCTGCCTCAATTTTCTCCTTGGCAGACTTAGAAAAAGCATTTGCCTTAACAGTAAGGCTCTTTGTTAATGTGCCGTTGGAAAGGATCTTAACACCATCAAAAGAGTTCTTAACAATTCCGGCTTTCTTGAGAGCTTCAGTGTCAACTGTTGCACCATTCTCGAATTTCTTTTCGAGTGTACCCAAGTTTACAATAACAATCTCCTTAGCGAAGATGTTGTTGAAACCTCTCTTAGGAATACGTCTTTGGAGCGGCATCTGACCACCCTCAAAGCCCGGACGCATACCGTGACCTGCTCTTGCCTTCTGACCCTTATGACCCTTGCCGGCAGTTTTGCCCCAGCCCGAGCCATGACCTCTACCGATACGCTTAGCACTCTTCTTAGAGCCTGCAACCGGTGAAAGTTCGTGCAACTTCATATTTCGCACCTCCTTGCTTATGCTTCGGTAACCTCGATGAGGTGAATGATTTTCTTGATTTTACCCTTTGTCTGAGCGTTATCGGGCTGAGTTGTTGTGTCGCCGATTTTACGCAAACCCAAAGAGTCGGCGGTTGCAATCTGGTCTTTCTTTCTACCTATAAGGCTCTTTACGAGCTTAATGTTGTACTGTGCCATATCGCTTACCCCCTATTAATATAAATCCTTTACAGAGATGCCACGAGTTGCGGCAACCTCTTCAGCAGAACGAAGTGCGCCAAGACCCTGAAGTGTTGCACGAACAACATTGCAAGGGTTGTTGGAACGAAGAGCCTTTGTTCTGATATCCTTAATGCCAACAGCCTCAACCACAGCACGAACGGGGCCGCCTGCGATTACGCCTGTACCGGGAGCAGCAGGCTTCATAAGTACTCTGCCTGCACCGAACTCACCGATAACCTCGTGAGGGATTGTTGTGCCTTTAAGGGAAACCTTGATAAGGTTCTTCTTAGCATCTTCGATGCCCTTACGGATAGCATCCGGAACTTCGCCTGCTTTGCCGATGCCAAAGCCTACTGTGCCGTTGCCGTCGCCTACTACTACCAAAGCGGCGAACTTAAAGATACGACCGCCCTTAACTGTCTTAGAAACACGGTTGATAGCAACAACGTGCTCCTTCAACTCTATTTCAGTTGCGTCAATTCTTGCCAAAGTATTTTCCTCCCTTACTTAGAACTTAAGACCGCCCTCACGAGCACCTTCAGCCAATTCCTTGACACGGCCGTGATATACATAGCCACCTCTGTCGAATACAACTTCGGTGATTCCCTTGTCGGCAGCTCTCTGAGCTACAAGCTTGCCTACCTCTTTAGCTGCCTCTTTGTTTCCGCCATTAACCGTAATCTCTTTATCGAGAGAAGACGCGCTTGCAAGAGTAACACCGTTTACGTCATCGATAATCTGAGCGTAAATGTTGGTGTTGGAGCGGAAAACATTCAAGCGAGGACGCTCGGCAGTACCGCTAATCTTACTGCGTACTCTCTTATGGCGTTTTAATCTTGCCTTGTTTGTATCAGGCTTTTTAACCATTGTTATTCACTCCTTAATTATTTACCCTTACCTGCTTTACCCTCTTTACGACGGATAACCTCATCAACGTACTTAATACCTTTGCCCTTGTACGGCTCCGGAGGACGCTTTTCTCTAACTTCGGCAGCAAACTGACCAACCTTTTGCTTATCAATGCCTGTGATGATGATCTTGTTCGGGTTCGGAACTTCGATCTTAATATCATCTGTATCAGATACAATAACCTGATGTGAATAGCCGAGGTTCATAACGCAGTCTTTGCCCTGCTTCTGAACACGGTAACCAACACCGTTTACCTCAAGCTCTTTCTTATAACCGTTTGTAACACCCTCTACCATATTGGCAATGAGTGAACGGGTAAGACCGTGAAGGGATCTGTTGAGCTTATCGTCGTTGGGACGAGTAACTGTAACAACAGCACCGTCAACGTTTACGGTGATATTCGGGTGAATCTTCTGTGTGAGTTCGCCCTTGGGACCCTTTACGGTAACAACACCGTTGTCTACATTAACTGTAACACCGGCGGGAATATTTACGGGTTTTCTTCCAATTCGAGACATCTTCGAACCTCCTTACCAAACGAATGCGAGAACTTCGCCGCCTACGTTCTCCTTACGAGCCTGACGGTCTGTCATAACGCCCTTTGATGTGGAGATGATAGCAACGCCAAGGCCTCTCATTACCTTTGGCATATCTTCAACATTTGAGTAAATACGAAGGCCGGGTTTTGAAACTCTCTTAAGGCCCTGTATTACAGGTGTCTTGTTAGCGCCGTACTTAAGTACAACTGTGATGACACCCTGCTTGCCATCCTCGGCAACTGTGAAACTCTTAATAAAACCTTCATCAACAAGAATCTGGCAAATAGACTTCTTCATGTTGGAAGCAGGAATTTCAACAGTATCATGCTTTGCAGAGCTTGCGTTACGAATTCTTGTGAGCAAATCTGCGATAGGATCTGTAATCTGCATAATATATTCCTCCTTCTTTAATTACCAGCTTGATTTCTTTACTCCGGGAATCTCGCCCTTGTAAGCGAGTTCTCTGAAGCAAATACGGCAAATACCAAACTTGCGGAGGTATGCGTGTGGTCTTCCGCAGATTTTGCATCTTGTGTACTCTCTTGTCGAAAACTTCTGAGTTCTCTGCTGCTTAACCTTCATTGCTTTTTTAGCCACGATAACCCCTCCTTACTTTGCAAACGGTGCGCCCAAGAGTGTTAAAAGCTCACGAGCTTCTTCGTCTGTGTTTGCTGTGGTAACGAAGCAAATGTCCATACCACGAACCTTGTCGATCTTATCAAACTCAATCTCAGGGAAGATGAGCTGCTCTTTAAGACCCATATTGTAGTTGCCACGACCGTCGAACGAGTTCGGGTTGATTCCTCTGAAGTCACGAACTCTGGGAAGAGCCACGTTGAAGAGTCTGTCGAGGAACTCATACATTCTGTCGCCTCTGAGTGTAACCTTAACGCCGATGTTCATGCCCTCTCTGAGCTTAAAGTTAGCAACAGACTTTCTTGCTTTACAAATATAAGGCTTCTGACCTGTAATTACAGCAAGGTCGTTAGCGATAGCGTCGATAACCTTAGAGTTCTCTCTTGCCTCGCCTGCACCAACGTTGATAACGATTTTCTCAAGCTTCGGAATCTGCATTACACTCTTATATGAATACTTCTTCAAAAGAGCAGGGGCAACATCGCTCTTATAAAATTCCTTTAATCTAGCCATTGTTTAACCCCTCCTTAAAGTGTTTCTTTGCACTTAACGCAAATACGCTCTTTCTTGCCGTCTGCAAGAATCTTATGACCTACTCTTGTCTGCTTGCCGCATCTCGGGCAAACAACCTGAACCTTTGAAGCATAGATAGCAGCCTCAGCCTTTACGATGCCGCCCTGCTCGCCCATTCTTCTTGGCTTAATGTGCTTTGTAACGAGATTGCACTTCTCTACGATAACCTTGCCCTCTTTCGGAGAAACAGCAAGTACCTTACCCTGCTTGCCACGGTCTCTGCCGCTGATAATCTTTACGGTGTCACCCGTTTTTACATGAACCTTATTCATCAGTGAGCACCTCCATTAAAGTACTTCCGGAGCAAGTGACAAAATCTTCATGTAGTCCTTATCACGAAGCTCTCTTGCAACGGGTCCGAAAATACGAGTACCTCTAGGGTTCTTATCTTCTTTTATAATAACGGCTGCATTCTCATCAAAGCGAATGTATGTGCCGTCCTCACGACGAACGCCCTTCTTCGAGCGTACAATAACTGCTTTAACTACGTCGCCTTTTTTAACGATGCCGCCCGGTGCTGCTTTCTTAACGGAAGCAACTACAACATCGCCAATGTTGGCGTACCTTCTACCGGTACCACCGAGAACACGAATGCACATAAGCTCTTTTGCACCGGTGTTATCGGCAACCTTGAGGTATGTCTGCTGTTGTATCACAGTGATTTCCTCCTTTAATATATGCCAATATTACTTTGCCTTTTCAATAATCGTGACGAGTCTCCATCTCTTATCCTTAGAAAGAGGACGAGTCTCCATAATCTTTACACGATCGCCGATGCCGGCCTCGTTGTTCTCATCGTGAGCCTTGAACTTAATTGTTCTCTTCACGATTTTGTTGTAAAGCGGGTGCTTTACGCTATCCTCAACAGCCACAACGATTGTCTTTTCCATTTTATCGGAAACAACCTTGCCTACAACTGTTTTTCTCAGGTTTCTCTCACTCACGGCTAAATCCTCCTTCCATTACGCATTCTTGCTGCTTTCAAGTTCCTGCTCACGAATTACTGTAAGTACACGAGCAATGTCTTTCTTAACAGCCTTAATACGAGTTGGATTATCGAGCTGATTTATAGCGAGTTGGAAACGAAGGTTGAAGAGTTCTTCTTTAAGAGTTTTAAGCTTAGTCTGAAGCTCTTCTTTTGTCAATTCTCTGATCTCTGAAGCTTTCATTACTGCTCACCCTCCGTTTCTGATTTCTTAACAAACTTGCACTTAATCGGGAGCTTTGCAGCTGCCAATCTCATAGCTTCTCTTGCTGTTTCCTCGGGAACGCCTGCAAGCTCAAACATAACCTTGCCCGGCTTTACTACAGCCACCCAATACTCGGGAGCACCTTTACCTTTACCCATTCGAGTGCCGAGAGGCTTCGATGTAATCGGCTTATCCGGGAAAATCTTAATCCATACTTTACCGAATCTCTTGCAGTAACGTGTCATAGCAACACGGGCTGCTTCAATCTGGTTTGATTTAATCCATGCCGGCTCAAGTGCCTGCAAACCGTACTCACCGTAAGTCACCTTGTTGCCACGGGTAGCCTTACCCTTCATGCGGCCTCTGTGAACTTTGCGGTATTTAACACGCTTTGGCAATAACATTATTTACCGCTCCCTTCTCTGCGTGACTTGCGATTTTCATTGAGAACCTCGCCCTTGTAAAGCCATACCTTAACACCGATTTTGCCATAGGTTGTGTTTGCCTCTGCAAAACCGTAATCGATATCTGCTCTGATTGTCTGGAGCGGAATTGTTCCCTCGTGATACGACTCTGCTCTTGCGATTTCAGCACCGCCAAGACGACCCGAACACTGTGTCTTAATACCCTTAGCACCGAACTTCATTGTTCTTCCGATAGCCTGCTTCATAGCACGACGGAAAGAAACTCTCTTCTCAAGCTGCTGCGCAATGCTTTCAGCAACGAGCTGTGCGTTAAGGTCGGGGTGCTTAACCTCTACGATGTCGATAGCGACATTCTTCTTAAGTGTCTTCTCGCACTGCAAGCGGAGCTTCTCAATCTCTGCACCGCCCTTACCGATAACCATACCCGGTTTAGCACAGTGAATATGAATTCTAACTCTCTGCTTTGTGCGTTCAATCTCTATTTTAGCAATACCGGCTGCGTAAAGCTGCTTTTTGAGAGTCTTACGGAGGTTGTAGTCCTCAACAAGAGTATCTCCAAAATCTTTCTTATTAGCATACCAGCGTGAATCCCAGTCTTTAATTACGCCAACACGCAAACCGTGCGGATGTACTTTCTGGCCCATTACTCTAACCTCCCTCTCTTATTCTTTTTCCTTGAGTACAAGGGTAATGTGCGATGTTTTCTTGTCAATTCTGTAAGCACGTCCCTGAGCTCTCGGACGAATACGCTTAAGAATCGGTCCCTGGCTTACGGAGCATTCTGCTACATAAAGCTTGGAAACATCCATACCGTGGTTATTCTCTGCATTTGCGATTGCAGAATTCAAAAGTTTCTGCAAATCCTCACAAGCTGCCTTGGGAGTATGCTTGAGGATAGCCATCGCAAGATCTACCGGCTTGTTTCTAATCAAATCGAGAACGATAGAAACCTTACGGGGAGAAATGCGAACATAATTCAAATAAGCCTTAGCTTCCATTTCTATAACTCCTTTCGGCATTATTACTTCTTAGTTGTTTTGGAACCTGCGTGTCCCTTAAATGTTCTTGTCGGTGCAAACTCGCCGAGCTTGTGACCAACCATATCCTCCGTTACATATACGGGAACATGCTTGCGGCCGTCGTGAACCGCAAATGTATGACCAACGAAATCAGGGAAGATTGTTGAGCTTCTGCTCCATGTTTTAAGAATCTTCTTCTCGCCGGTAGCGTTTAATTCTTGGACCCTCTTTAAAAGTACAGGCTGTACAAAAGGACCCTTTTTAACACTTCTGCCCATTCTTATAAGCTCCTTTCTGTATGCCTATTACTTACCGTTTTTGCGCTTTACGATAAGCTTATCCGAACTCTTGTGGTGCTTTCTGGTCTTGTAACCGAGCGCAGGCTTACCCCACGGAGTTACAGGTCCCGGACGACCAACAGGGCTCTTACCTTCACCACCACCGTGCGGGTGATCGTTCGGGTTCATTACGGAACCTCTTACTGTCGGGCGAACGCCGAGATGTCTTTTACGGCCTGCTTTACCGATTTTAACGTTCTCGTGGTCTGTGTTGCCAACCTGACCGATAGTAGCCATACAAGCAGCCGGAACGTTTCTGAGCTCGCCGGACGGAAGTCTGAGCAAAGCGTAGCCGTTCTCTTTAGCCATAAGCTGTGCCATAATACCTGCGGAACGTGCAAGCTGTGCGCCTCTGCCGGGGTAAAGCTCTACGTTGTGGATAAATGTACCTGTAGGGATATTTGTAAGCGGCAATGCGTTGCCGGGCTTGATATCAGCCTCGGGACCGGAAACAACCTTGTCGCCGACTTTAAGACCCTGTGGTGCGATGATGTATGCTTTCTCACCGTCTGTGTACTCGATAAGAGCGATAAATGCGGAACGGTTCGGATCATACTCAAGAGTTTTAACTGTTGCTTCAACGCCAAACTTCTGACGCTTAAAATCTATAACACGATACTTTCTGCGGTTTCCGCCGCCCTTGTGACGAACGGTAATTCTGCCGTAGCTGTTTCTTCCCGAATGCTTCTTGAGAGGTTCAAGCAAGCTCTTCTCAGGCTCAACCTTGGAAAGAACCGAGTAATCTGTAACCGACATATTACGACGTGCGTTTGTGGTCGGCTTATATACCTTAATTGCCATGTCTTTTCACACTCCTCATGATGGCTTTGCGGGGCAATGGCATACCCCATACATTCAACCTGTCGAATTTTGCTTTATGGCAGGCTTACATCATGCCCTCGAAAAATTCGATATCCTTGCTGTCCTGAGTAAGTGTTACATAAGCCTTTTTCCAAGCTCTTGTGTAACCCTGATTTCTGCCCTGACGGCGAAGTCTGCCTCTAACGTTTACTGTGTTTACCTTAGCAACCTTAACGCCGAAAATCTCTTCAACAGCCTTAGCAATTTCAATCTTGTTAGCTTTCTTTGCAACCTCGAATGTGTACTTCTTATCAGTTGCGCCAAGCATACTCTTCTCTGTGATAATCGGACGAACGATAATATCCTGTGCAGCCATTATGCGTACACCTCCTCGATTTTGGCAACGGCGTCTTTTACAATAATAAGCTTGTCAGCATTGAGAATATTGTAAACATTAAGCTCGTTTACCTGTGCTGTTTTAACTCCCGGAATGTTGCTTGCAGACTTGATAACTTTCTTGTCTACCTCGGGGAGAACGATAAGAGCCTTTTTCTCCGAACCGATATCGGAAAGCATCTTAACGATAGTCTTTGTCTTGAACTCGTCAAGAGTGATGCTGTCGATAACGATGATTTCGTTATCCTGAGCCTTTGAAGAGAAAGCGGACTTCATAGCAAGTCTTCTAACTTTCTTGTTTACTGTGTATTTATAGCTTCTCGGCTTCGGAGCGAATACTACGCCGCCCTTTCTCCACTGGGGAGCTCTGATAGAACCCTGACGAGCGTGGCCTGTACCTTTTTGTCTCCACGGCTTTCTGCCGCCGCCACGAACCTCGGATCTTGTAAGAGCGGACTGTGTACCCTGACGCTGATTAGCCAAGTAGTTGACTACCAATTCATGCATTACTGCGGCGTTGGGTTCAATTCCGAAAATGGAATCGGAGAGATTGATTTCATCAACCTTTGTGCCTTTCATATCTACTACTGCTACTGTTGGCATTCTTAATTCCTCCTTCCATTACGCCTTGCAGCTGTCTTTGAGAACTACTGTACCGCCGTTGGGACCGGGGATTGCTCCCTTGATAGCGATGAGATTGTTCTCGGCGTCAACCTTAACTACTGCAAGGTTCTGAACCGTAACTTTCTCAGTACCCAAATGACCTGCCATTTTCTTGCCCTTCCAAACTCTTGAAGGAGTTGAACAAGCACCCATAGAACCGCCGTGACGGGCTACCGGACCTGAACCGTGAGTTTCCTTTAATCTCTGGAAGTTCCAGCGTTTGATAACGCCTGCATATCCTTTACCTTTGCTTGTGCCTGTAACGTCGATTTTATCGCCTGCTGCGAAAACGTCAGCCTTGATAATCTGACCAAGCTCGTAAGCGTCGGTGTTTTCAAATCTGAACTCTCTGAGAGTTCTCTTAGGAGCTACGTTTGACTTCTTGAAGTGACCTGCCATAGGCTTATTAACCTTATGCGGCTTGAGGTCGCCGAAGCCGAGCTGAACAGCTGCGTAGCCGTCGTTTTCTACTGTCTTCTTGAATGAAACAACGCATGGACCTGCTTCAACAACAGTAACCGGAACGACTTTACCGGTTTCGTCGAAGATCTGTGTCATACCAATCTTCTTGCCGATAATTGCTTTCTGCATTTTAATGCCTCCTGATATAGAGTTATTGGTTGACTTTCGCCAACTTGACCCCGTATTCGGTTGGTTGAACATCGTTTGCAAATCTTGCTTAATGATTTGATAATTCTTCATTCCGCCAAAAGCGGCGGTGATAAGAGCAAATGATTAAAGCTTGATTTCGATTTCAACACCGGCAGGGAGTTCTAAGCTCATGAGAGCCTCGACTGTCTTGTTAGACGGTCTGAGAATATCGATAAGTCTTTTGTGAGTTCTCATCTCGAACTGCTCACGGCTGTCCTTATACTTATGAACAGCACGGAGAATGGTGATAACCTGCTTCTCTGTGGGGAGCGGAACGGGACCCGAAACTCTCGCGCCTGTGCGTTTTGCTGTAGCTACGATTCTCTCTGCTGACTGGTCAACGAGCTGATGATCGTAACCTTTAAGTCTTATCCTGATTTTTTCCTTGACTGCCACTGTAATCGCCTCCTGAAACACTTAATTATTCGGCGGGGACAATTATTCTTTGCCGTCATTTTTTGTTGCACACTCTTCCGGGTGTTTCAACTCATTACATTTAAAAACCGAAAACCGCAAAGGTTTCCGGGGAAATTGACATAGGCAAAACTTGAATTACGGCATAGCACAACACGGCTGTGCCAAACGTTAAAATTCAAATAATATTTCTGTCGCCCGGTTTAAAATCGGACATACTCTGCGGAAAAACCGGCATATTCGCCGCAACCTCCCGCTTCATCGCATATCTTGTGCAGTCACGCAGGTATTATTATAATCTATTTTTTTCGATTCGTCAATAGTTTTTAGATTAGAAGATTTATTAACTTTTTAAAATCTTTTTGGTTATTTTTACAATCAAAGCTATAAATATATTTTATCCTGCGTTTATTATATTTATTTTACCTTACTGCAAATAATTTTTCAAGTGTTTTACGAAATTTTTTTACTCGTCCGGAATGTGAACTACCCATTGTCTAAAGCCAATGGGCTTCCTGCTTCATCGTCCTCGTAACCTACTAACTCCACAGGCGTAAAATCGGGCTGAACCGTCCCT
>CACWTQ010000016.1 GCA_902763835.1 uncultured Ruminococcus sp.
AACTCAATTTTTTCATCAAAATTGATGATGACACAAAGTTTAAGGATCGCATTTTTGCACACATTTGTAAAGCAAAAAATCAGTTTCCGAGGAAGTCTAGTATTTTCGTCCGCTTTAAGACTCTCTTCCCCATTCGCTTCACCATACACGATATTGCAGATATCTTGATTCACGTCAGACACCGTGGTTGAAACAGCGGGAGTAGTTTCCTTGTTTTCATCGATAAAATCAAGGATTGTCTGTTCAATTTCCGCTCGGTTTTCATAAGAAATTTCGGGCGGCTTTTCCTATGCATACGCACATATCGGCATAATCGCCGCTGCCGCACACAAGAATATTTTCATAATTCTTTTCATCTGTTCACAGCCCCTTTGAATTTTTTTACTCTGTCTATATTATAGTACAAAATTTCAATTTGTGGAAAAAATGTTGTGAAATGACTGTTTTTTGTGGTGAGTTGCAAATGAGTATAAAAATATCTCTGTTTTCATGATAAACCAAAGCCTAACCTTCCTCCGCACAAACGCATACAGCAAAAAATGCTGATCAAAAATCGGAATACCCAAATATTTTTGTAATAAATTCAATTATTCACAGTTTAGCTCCTTTAACTTGTTGACAATCCCCTATTTTAAATCATTATATCATATATTTTTATAAAAATGAGATACCTCTCGCCGTAACAGCAGAGGTTCGCCTCATTTATATTATACCCGGATTATTCATAGGAAACAAAAAATATAAATAAAAAATCACCTAAAAAGTAAAAAATTATCAATTTAATTACTGCTGTTTACAAACCTTTGATGAATAATTCGGGTTTATTATTCTTTTACAGCACTGTCAACATATATTATTTAAATAATTCCGCCTGATTTGACTTTCTGCTCTCTTTCAATATATTCCTCTCCGCACCAGACAACGCACCGTAAACAGAACCGCACCTCAGAACATCATTTACAAATTCATTAGGCACATCGTCATTATGTCTGTACTTTACTGTTCTTCGTCTTTCTTCCTGCGGCTTGATTTTTTCATTATTCTTCATTTTCAGCATCTCCTTAGCTGTATTTTTAAATTATCATTTCACATATTAAAAATATTATTCGGCAATTATTCAAGAAAAATTTTATATTATCTGTAGACAGATTTCTTTAAATATGGTAAAATTATATATAGTGAAATTATCGGAGGAATTTACTGATGAACAACATAGAACGCCGCAACAAGGGTATGATTTACGTAACGGACGCTGAGGTTTTTAATGAGCAAAAGCCGGCAAGGCGGCTTACCCAAAAACTCAACACTATGGACAGAAGCGATTTCAAAGGTATCGCCGAGGTTATAAAGGAGCTGTTCGCAAAATCCGAAAATGCTATTGTTAATCCGCCGTTTTACTGCGACTATGGATTCAATATCGAGGTCGGCAAGAATTTCTTCTGCAATTACAACTGCACTATCTTAGATGTAGGCAAGGTTAAAATTGGTGACAACTGTCTGTTTGCCCCGAATGTGTCACTGTACACGGCAGGTCACCCGATTCACCCTGCTATGAGAAATACTCTTTATGAATACGGAAAAGACATCACAATCGGAAACAACGTGTGGATTGGCGGAAATGTCATTATATGCCCGGGTGTTACAATCGGCGACAATGTTGTTGTGGGTGCAGGGTCTGTGGTTACAAAGGATATTCCGTCTTGGTCGGTGGCTGCCGGAAATCCCTGCAAGGTGCTGAGAGAAATCACTGACGACGATATAAAATATTATTTCCGTAACGAAACTCCCGACGAAGAGGCTAAGACTGATATTGAGAGAATATGGGAGGAGAGTAATGATAGCGAAAAATTTCCATTTCGTTATAATCTGTAATTATGACGGTAGGAAATTTATTAATTTTCAAAAAGAGATTAGTCATAAATTTTGAATTTTTATACAATAAATTCGGATTTTTAATAATGTTATAAACTTCAACAATTGAATAGTTGAAATCAAATTATACCATTATCTTTCTTCGACCTAAAATTCGCTCCTCTCTTGCCTGTTTTGGTCTTGGTCGGAAGATATTATGTGGGTGTATATTTTTACTTTTTGTTGTTTTGATGTTGATTGTTTGTTTAGTTTCGCTGAGGTTAGTTGACCTTTCTTTGAAATTTGGCTGCGTCAGCCAGCAAGAGTTCTACCCCTACACCCCTCAAGCCTTTGTAAAAGCTTGAGCGAAACTTTAACAGACTTTGATGCTGTAAAGCTGCCATTTTTTGAATAAAAATGTATAAATATTCGTTTTTAATAAATTTTTCTCTTGACAATAAGCCTATAAAATGATACAATATTTCGAGAGAATTTTGGAGAAATGTGTTTTCGTTATGTTTTCGGAAAACATTGTATAATCTTAATTTTTCATATCAAAATAAATAAAGGGGTTTTCAAAATGAACTGTTTGCTGAAGAATGCCAATGTATTTCAGAATTGTGAAATAAGCAAAAAGGACGTACTTATTTGCAACGGGCATATTGTTTCTATCGGCAGCTCTATTGTTCCCGCCAGCGATACCGACATTATTGATTTAAATAATTGTTTCATATTTCCCGGTTTTATTGATGTTCATGTGCATCTAAGAGAACCGGGTTTTTCATACAAAGAAACTATTAAGACAGGTTCGCTCGCCGCTGCTCATGGAGGTTACACCGACATCTGTGCCATGCCCAACCTCTCCCCTGTTCCCGACAGTGTGGAGCATATCAAAGAGGAACTCGACATCATCAAGCGTGACGCTGTTATAAACGTTCACCCTTACGGCTCTATCACCGTAAACGAAGAGGGCAAGGAGATTTCCGATCTAGACGGCTTGAATGAATATGTTATCGCTTTTTCCGACGACGGTCACGGCGTTCAGCGTGACGAGATGATGCTTAATGCTATGAAAAAAGCCCATGAGCTTGACAAAATTATTGCGGCTCACTGTGAGGTGAACGAACTTCTTAAGGGCGGCTATATTCACGACGGAGAGTATGCTAAGGCTCACGGTCACAGGGGTATCTGCTCGGAAAGCGAATGGGGTCAGATTAAGCGTGACATCGAGCTTGTTCGTCAAAGCGGCTGTAAATATCACGTATGCCACGTATCAACAAAGGAAAGTGTGGAGCTTATCAGACAGGCAAAAAAAGAGGGATTGAGCATTACCTGCGAAACAGGACCGCATTATCTTGTATTCTCCGACAAGGACTTAGAGGAGGACGGCAGATTCAAAATGAACCCGCCGCTCAGAAGCGAAGAGGACAAGGCGGCTCTTCTCGAGGGCATTAAGGACGGCACAATCGATATGATTGCAACCGATCACGCTCCGCATTCGGCTGAGGAAAAATCGAGAGGACTTGAAAAAAGTGCAATGGGAATTGTCGGTCTTGAAACTGCGTTTCCTGTGCTTTACACAAATCTGGTGAAAAAAAATATTATCACTCTCGAAAAGCTTATTGAACTGATGAGCGTAAATCCTGGCAGACGTTTCGGGATTGACTCATCTATTGATATAGATAAACCTGCAAATCTTGCAGTATGGAATTTAGACGAAAAATATACCGTTGACCCCGACAGCTTCCTTACTAAGGGCCGTGCAACGCCTTTTGCGGGTACTGCGGTTTACGGTCAATGTATAATGACAATGGTCAAGGGGGAAGTAAAATGGAAACAAAACTGAACAGAAAAATCGTCCTTGAGGACGGCAGTGAATACTTAGGCACAGGCTTCGGTCACGAGTGTGACAAGGTTTGCGAGCTTGTATTCAACACTTCAATGGTGGGTTATCAGGAGATAGTATCCGACCCGTCATACACATATCAAATGGTTGTAATGACTTATCCGCTTATCGGAAACTACGGTATTGCAGACGATGACTTTGAAACTAAAGTTCCGACTATCGGGGGACTTATCGTAAGAGAATACAACAATATTCCTTCCAATTTCAGATATACAAAAACTCTCGGGGAAATTCTCGAAGAGTATGAGATTCCCGGTATTGCAGGAATAGATACGAGAATGCTCACAAGAAAAATCAGAGATAACGGTAACTGCAAGGTACTCATTACTTCTTCGGAAACTCCACACGAAAAGGCTATGGAAATTCTTGCAAACACTGAAGTTCCGACAGACGCTGTTTCAAAGGTAAGCTGTAAGAAGAAATGGTATTCGAGAACAACTCACCCAAAGCTTGATGTTGTTACCGTTGACTGCGGAATCAAGCTCAACATTATAAGAAGTCTTAACAAGCTTGGCTGTAATGTTACGGTTGTTCCGTACAATACAACTGCCGAAGAGATTGAGAAGCTTAACCCCGACGGAGTATTTTTCTCGAACGGTCCGGGCAACCCTGAGGACGTTCCCGAAACCATTGAACTTATAAAGGTTCTCAGAGGAAAATATCCTATTTTCGGAATATGCCTCGGTCATCAGCTTATAAGCCTTGCTTACGGCTGCAAGACATACAAGCTTAAGTTTGGTCATCGTGGAGGAAACCACCCTGTTAAGAATTTAGAAACAGGCAAAATAGAAATCACCAGTCAGAACCACAACTACGCTGTTGACACCGATAGCGTTAAACACACGGATTTGACTGTTACACATATCAACATTCTCGACAATACGGTTGAGGGTGTTTCATGCGACAGGGATAAAATTTTCAGTGTACAGTATCACCCCGAAAGTGCACCCGGTCCGCAGGACAGCTTCTATTTGTTTGAAAAGTTCATCGGTTTTATGAAGGAGGGCAAATAAGATGGCTAAGAGAAGTGACATTAAAAAAGTATTGGTAATAGGCTCGGGTCCTATCGTAATAGGTCAGGCTGCCGAGTTTGACTATGCAGGCACACAGGCGTGTCTTGCACTTCGTGAGGAGGGTTATCAGGTTGTACTCTGCAACTCCAACCCTGCCACAATTATGACAGATACCGTTATTGCGGACAAGGTTTACATGGAACCTTTAACGCTTGAATATATGGCTAAGATTTTGAGATATGAACGTCCCGATGCAATTGTGCCGGGTATCGGCGGTCAGACAGGCTTGAACCTTGCAATGAAGCTTGCGAGAAAAGGCGTACTTGAAGAGTGTCAGGTTGAGCTTCTCGGTACAAGTGTTGAAAGTATCGAGCGTGCAGAGGACAGAGAGCTTTTCAAGGAACTTTGCGAGGAAATAGGCGAACCTGTTCTTCCGTCAATTATTACTCACTCTATCGAAGAGGGTTTGAAAGCCGCTAATGAAATCGGATACCCTGTTGTTCTCCGCCCTGCGTTTACACTAGGCGGTACAGGCGGCGGATTTGTAAACAACGATGAAGAGCTTGTTGAAATTATGAAAAATGCTCTTAAACTCTCCCCTGTTCATCAGGTACTTGTTGAAAAGAGTGTCAAGGGATATAAGGAAATCGAATACGAGGTAATCCGTGATTCAAACGATACTGCTATTACGATTTGTAATATGGAAAACCTTGACCCCGTAGGCATTCATACAGGCGATTCAATCGTTGTTGCACCGAGCCAAACACTTACCAACAAAGAATATCATATGCTCCGTGACAGTGCATTGAAAATTATCCGTGCATTGAAGATTGAGGGTGGCTGTAACGTACAGTTTGCACTTGACCCTGTTTCATTTGACTACTATCTTATAGAGGTAAACCCGAGAGTATCACGTTCTTCGGCACTTGCTTCAAAGGCGAGCGGTTATCCGATTGCAAGAGTTTCCGCAAAAATTGCCGTAGGTATGACCCTTGATGAAATTCAGATTGCGAACACACCTGCAAGCTTTGAGCCTACTCTTGACTATGTTGTCACTAAGATGCCTAGATTCCCGTTTGACAAGTTCTCGGACGCTTCAAACGTTCTCGGCACTCAGATGAAAGCGACAGGCGAGGTTATGAGCGTTGGCAGAACCTTTGAAGAAAGCTTGCTTAAGGCTGTGCGTTCACTTGAAATCGATGTTTATCACCTTTACAAACCTAAGTTCAATGATTTATCTGATGAACAACTTCTCGACTATATCCGCAAGGGTACGGACGACAGAATTTACGCTATTGCGGAGCTTATCTGGAACGGCATTGATTTGAGAGAGATTTTTGAAATCACTAAGATTGATATGTTCTTCCTTGAGAAGATTAAAAATATTGTAGATTTTGAGAGAGTTATCAAGGCGAATAACGGTAATCTCGAAACTCTTTACGAAGCTAAACGTATGGGATTCTCGGATAAATACATTGCCAAACTCTGGGAAACTACAGAGGACGCAGTTTACAATCTCCGTGTTGAAAATAAGATGTTCCCGGTTTACAAGATGATTGATACCTGTGCGTCCGAGTTTGAGTCGTACATTCCGTATTTCTACTCAACCTATGAGCTGGAGAATGAATCTATTGTCAGCGACAGAAAGAAAATTGTCGTACTCGGTTCGGGTCCTATCCGTATCGGTCAGGGTGTTGAATTTGACTACTCAACCGTTCACGCTGTAATGACTATCAAGAATAACGGATATGAAGCTATCATCATTAACAACAACCCCGAAACAGTTTCAACCGATTACACAACAAGTGACAAGCTTTACTTCGAACCGCTGACTGTTGAGGACGTTATGAATATTATTCACCTCGAAAACCCTGTCGGCGTTGTGGCTTCTCTCGGCGGTCAGACTGCGATTAACCTTGCAGAGCCGCTTATGAAGCGTGGAGTTAAGATTATCGGCACAGACGTTGAAGCTATCGAAAAAGCCGAAAACCGTGATTCCTTTGAAAAGATTATGGAAGAACTTAAAATTCCGCAGCCGAAAGGTCAGGCAGTTACCAACATTGAGGACGGTGTAAAAGCCGCTGCCGAGATTGGTTATCCTGTACTTGTTCGTCCGAGCTATGTTCTCGGCGGTCGTGCAATGCAGATTGTTGCGAATGAGCATATGCTCCGCCACTATCTGAAAACTGCCGTTGAGGTTGACGAAGATAAGCCCGTACTTGTTGATAAGTATATTGTCGGCAAGGAGTGCGAGGTTGACGCTGTTTGTGACGGCAAGGACGTATTTATCCCCGGTATTATGGAACACGTTGAAAGAACGGGTATCCACTCGGGCGACAGTATCAGCGTTTATCCTTCGTTCACAATTCCGCAGGAGGTCAAGGACGTTATCATTGACTACACCGTTAAGCTCGGTCTTGGAATAGGTATTGTGGGTCTTTACAATATTCAATTCATCGTTGACAAGAATAATGATGTATATGTGATTGAGGTTAATCCACGTTCTTCAAGAACTGTGCCGTTCCTCTCTAAGGCTACGGGATATTCGCTTGCAGACATCGCTACTCTTGCAATTCTCGGAAAGAGCCTTAAGGAACAGGGCATTGACGTTGTTTATCCGAAAGAGAAAGAGCGTTGGTATGTAAAAGCTCCTGCATTCTCGTTCTCGAAGCTGAGCGGTCTTGATGCGTACCTTTCACCCGAGATGAAATCAACGGGTGAAGCTATCGGCTACGACAACACATTGACAAGAGCATTATACAAAGCTTTGCAGTCCTCGGGTACTAAAATGGTTAATTACGGAACTGTATTTGCGACTATCGCAGATGTTGACAAGGAAGAGGCTTTGCCGCTCATCAGACGTTTCTACAATCTCGGATTCAACATTGAAGCTACGGAGGGTACGGCTAACTTCCTTAAGAAGCACGGCATTAAGACAAGAATCAGACAAAAGTTATCTCAGGACAACGAAGAGATTTTTGACACTCTCCGTTCGGGTTACATCAGCTATGTAATCAACACTAAGGATATTTACAACGAGAACAGCAATGACGGCTATTTAATCAGACGCTGGGCAGTTGAGAACAATGTCGGTATATTTACGGCACTTGACACGGTTAGAGCGTTGCTTGATGTTCTGGAGGAAACTACACTTTGTATTTCTACTATTGATATGTAAATTTTAGATTGGACTTTTCACTCTTTGCTTTGGATAAAAAATCTTTTAGTGAAGAGTGAAAAGTGAATAGTATTCGGTGTTTTTGATGAAAGGAAGTTTTTATATGGGTACTTGGGGACATCAGGTATTTTGTGACGATTGTGCCTGGGACGCTCTCGACGAACTGTGCGAAAGCGAAAATTTAGTCGAAGATATTGAAAGAATGTTAGGTGAAGCATTGCAGTGCAAGGACGATTACATTGAGGTTGACGAATGTGAATACGGTCTTGTTGCCGCTGCACTTGTTACGGTATCGCTTAAAGGTGCTGATTGGGATTTGCTTGACCCTACAGGTTCGGTCGGCAATCCGTATGAAAAGTTGGTTCAAACTGTGGAAAAACTGGATTTATCTGCTTTAAAAGACAAGGCAGCCGATGTGCTGAGGATTGTTAAAAAAGATGATTCGGAGTTAAGGGAGCTTTGGGAAGACTCGGAGTATTACAGCGATTGGCTTAATGTTATTGATTCTCTTGCCGAAAAGCTTGCATAATTTCAAAAGGGAGCATTTTTAATATGGAAAAAGTTAATCCTTTATACGAATTGTTTTGTATAATTTCCGATTACTGTGATAAGATTGAAGAAGCAGATAATGATTTGAAAGAAATATGATTGACAGAGAAATTTTAGAAAAGAAAAAACGACTTCAAAAGGTTAGAAATGTTCTCAAAGAAATATCGGGCATTACGGTACTCGGTATTTACGAAAATCAATACATACCCGAATTTGACGGCATTTTTGAAAGATTATCCAAACTCGGTTACTACTCCCCCGATAAAATTCCCGAGAACAGCATTAACTTCAAATCCGAGGATAATGTTATTTATCGGTGGATTATCGATTCTATGAAGCTTGAAAACGGTATGACGGTTTATCTGCTGTGCTGTGATGTTTGGGTTAAGATTTCCTTTTTGGACGTTTGCACGGCGGTAAAAGATATTTGGAACGTTATCGGCGGATTTACGATAATTACAGAAGATTTGACCGTGCTTAAAGAATGCGGCAGTGATTCACGAGATGAGTATAATTATTTGTATGATGAGTACGATTTAACCGTACGGTGATTTTTTGAAAAAGAAAAAGCGATATATCAGATACAGAGAACGTTTGAAAAAATATTCCGGATACGGAACACTGCTTAAAGGCAAATGTCCTTTCTGCGGAGAGGACTATACTTTTTATTACTATAAATACGATGCGGTCTGCTGTCTTTACTGCGGCACATGGCTTGAAAAAGCCTGCGGAGACCCAAACTGTACATATTGCAGAAATCGTCCCGATTCTCCGCTTGAGGGTTTATTTAACGAGGACAGAACCGCTATGTATTATCAAAAGGAATGTTTACGGCTAAAATATCAGCACAGACAATCAGGGAAAATCAGACATGAAAAGAGGAAAAATCATGACGGATAAGATTTTCGGAAATCTCGTTTTTGATGATAATTTTTACGGCAAGGTAACTTTGACTTTTTTCGGAAAACCGACAGAGGTTGATTTAATAATACTTCATTTCGACGACGAAGAGGACGGTATTTCCGATTCGCAGTATGAAGTTTATAATGAATTCATAGAGAGCTGGAAATCGGAATTGCAGAATAAAATCGTTGAGAAGATTATAGAGTACTATAACGAGGAAGAAAGATTTTCCTATGGTTTCGATGATGACGACGAAGAGTTTAACAGAATGTGGCCCGAACTTGATACCATTGAAGATATGGCGAAAACACTTGAACTTGACGGGCTTATTATCGATTACACTTATGCTTTAAAGAAGCAAAAATCTATCTACTTGACATTCGGTTATACTTGGGGCAATGATACGGACAGTAACGGTATATGCGTAGAGATTACAGGTGATGAAATAACCGATATCGGATTCAGAGATATTGCTTTTTAATAACCAATTAAAAATACATTGATTTGGAGCAGTAAATATTATGGACGAATTTCAAAACAATATTTCTTCTGAGGAAAATAATAATAATGTTCAGACTTTACCCGATTAAGGTCAAGCTGTAAATGTCAACAGAAGTGTTTTCAAGATTTTTGGGTTTACTGTAGCCAACATAATTTTGCTTATAATTAATGTAATTGCAGCTATAATTTCGATTATATCATTTCATACGATTGAATACTGTATGGCATTTGCCGCTATGCTTCCTGTTTCTGTTTTCTTTATAAAATTAAGTGTGAATAATCTTCTTTCCGTAATATTGGGATTGCTTTTTCATCTTGCCGTATTGGCATTTTTATATTTATTTTCTTTGTTATGCTTGTATACTAGATATTCTATTTGTGGAGGTGTTAAAATGTACCAAGGTATTTATTCTGTTGTATCTAACATTAAAATAGCCAAAGATGTTTACAAGATGATTCTGAGCGGAGATACTCACGCAATTACCGCTCCGGGTCAATTCGTCAACATCAAGCTTGACGGCTATTATCTTCGCAGACCCATTTCAATCTGCGATTATGACGAAAATTCCATTACTTTGATTTACAAGGTAGTCGGTCAGGGTACTGAACTTATGAGCAAACTTGAAGCTTACGAAAAACTTGATGTACTCGTAGGTCTGGGCAATGGATTTGACGTTTCAAAAAGCGGTGACTCTCCCCTGCTTATCGGCGGTGGTGTGGGTGTTCCGCCTATGTACAATCTATGTAAGAAACTTATCGCAAATGGTGCAAAACCGTCTGTCATTCTCGGATTTAATACTGCTGACGAGGTTTTCTATTCGGAAGAGTTCAAAAAACTCGGTGCAAAGGTTTTTGTTACAACCATTGACGGCAGTGTCGGCACTAAGGGTTTTGTGACAGACGCATTTGAGTTGGTCGGAGATTATAAATACTTCTACACCTGCGGTCCTCTTCCTATGTTCAAAGCGGTTTACAATGCGACAGTTACAAGCGGTGAGTTCAGCTTTGAAGAAAGAATGGGCTGCGGCTTCGGAGCATGTATGGGCTGTACATGCAAGACTAAGTACGGCAACAAGAGAATATGCAAGGACGGTCCCGTACTCGTAAAGGAGGAGATTATATGGTAAACACAAAGGTTACTTTGAGCGGTCTTACACTTGATAACCCGATAATTCCGGCAAGCGGAACATTCGGTTTCGGATATGAGTTTGCCGACCTTTACGACATAAATATTCTCGGTTCGATTTCCTGTAAGGGAACAACCAAAGAACCACGTTTCGGCAACCCTACACCCCGTATTGCGGAATGCACAAACGGTCTTATCAATTCGGTAGGACTTCAAAACCCCGGCATTGACAAGGTTATAGGTGAAGAATTACCTAAGCTTGCAGAGCATTATAAAAAGCCGGTTATTGCTAATATCAGCGGATTTTCGGTTGACGAATATGCGTACACATGTGAAAAAATTGATTCACAGGAACAGGTTGGAATTATTGAGGTAAACATCAGCTGTCCGAATGTTCACAACGGCGGTATGAGTTTCGGTACAAATGCAAACTCTGCTTTTGAGGTGACTAAGGCTGTCAAGGCGGTTACTACTAAGCCTGTTTACATCAAGCTCAGTCCGAACGTAACCGACATTGCGGAAATTGCCAAAGCCTGCGAGGCTGCCGGTGCGGACGGAATCAGCCTTATCAACACGCTTATGGGAATGAGAATCGACCTTAAAACAAGAAAGCCTGTTATCGCAAATAAAATGGGCGGCTTCTCGGGGTCAGCTATCTTCCCTGTTGCGGTGAGAATGGTTTATCAGGTTTATGAAGCGGTTAAAATTCCGATAATCGGAATGGGCGGTGTAAGCTCCGCAAGAGATGTCATTGAGATTATGCTTGCAGGTGCATCGGCTGTTCAGGTGGGTGCGGCGAATCTCGTTGACCCTTACGCTTGCAAGAATATTATAGAGGAACTTCCCACAGTTATGGAGAAGTTCGGCATTAACAGTTTAGAAGAGATTATAGGAGGTAGTCACTAATGGGCAAGGACGTTATTATTGCTTGCGATTTCAGCAGCAAACAGGAGGTTATTAATTTTCTTTCACAGTTTAAAGAGGAAAAGCCTTTTGTAAAAATCGGTATGGAGCTTTTTTATGCGGCAGGTCCAGATATTGTAAAGGAAATAAAAGCTATGGGGCACAAAATTTTCCTCGACCTTAAGCTTCATGATATTCCGAACACAGTTATGAAAGCTATGAGAGTTCTTTCAGAACTTGATGTTGATATGTGCAATCTTCATGCGGCAGGCACAATTTCAATGATGGAAGCAGCTGTCAAGGGTCTTACACGAGAGGACGGCACTCGCCCCATTTTGATTGCGGTTACTCAGCTTACTTCCACAAGCGAAGAGAGAATGAAAGAGGATTTGCTTATCAACGAACCTATAGACAAGGTTGTTATGCACTATGCTCAGAATGCTAAAAAGGCAGGTCTTGACGGTGTTGTCTGCTCTCCGCTTGAAGCTGAAAAGGTTCACAATGTCTGCGGAAGTGAGTTTATTACTGTTACTCCGGGAGTTCGTTTTGCCGATGGCGATATCGGCGACCAAGTTCGTGTAACTACTCCGGCTAAGGCTCGTGAAATCGGTTCGGATTACATTGTAGTCGGCAGACCTATTACCCAAGCTGATGACCCTGTTGCGGCTTACAAGCGTTGTGTTGCCGAGTTCGTGGGCTGATGTTATGAGTTACAAATATATACTGCTTGATTTGGACGGCACTGTTACCGATTCCGCCGAGGGTGTTATAAACTCCGTAGCATATTCGTTGGAGAAGCTGGGTTATCCTGTTGAGGATAAAAGCACCCTTATGAAATTTATAGGACCTCCGCTTACGGAATCATTCAAGGATTTTTATAATTTTGACGAGGAAACAATCGAACTGGGTGTACAGTATTACAGAGAATATTACACCGACAAAGGTATTTTTGAAAACAGACTTTATGACGGTATTCACGAGTTACTGAAAACGTTAAAAAAGCACAGCCGAACTGTTATACTTGCTACATCAAAGCCGGAAGTTTACGCTAAGAGAATACTTGACAGGTTTGGTGTAAGTGAATATTTTGACCTTATTGCGGGAAGTACCCTTAATGCCGAAAGAAACACAAAAACAGACGTTTTGAAATATGCTTTGAAAGAAGCAGGCATTGAGGATTTAAGCACGGCTGTTATGGTAGGTGACAGAAAGCACGATATTATTGGGGCTCACGATGTGGGACTTGAATGTATTTCTATTCTTTACGGCTACGGAAACGAAGCCGAGTTTAAGGAGTACGGTGCGGAGTTTATTGTCGGTACGGTTGGACAACTGGAGAGGTTTTTGTTATATTATGAAAACAAGAGAACACCGCTTGAATTGAAGATATATCCCGAAAATAAAAGTCACCCCGGATTTACATTTGAGCCTGTGAATATCTATCGCGAACATCAGCCTAACGAACAATACGAGCCGTATGTGGAAGAATGGCATAATTATCCCGAGCCGCTTGTGACAGGCATTGAGGAATACACAAAGCTGCTAAAAAAATATATAGATATGATGTACCCGACAGAGGACGCTTACGACCACTTTCCCGAGCCTTGGTTTGACCCTGTATGCGATAACTTTATTTCGGCTTCGGATTATGAAAAGCTTATAAAAGGAATTGAAGATGATTTTGATTCCTTTTCCGAGAAAGAGTGCGGATTTTATCAAAAGTTTTTGAAGTGGCTGAAAACAGCTTTGGAAAAAACAGATGTTATTGTTATATCAAGCAATTTTGAAGATTACTGATTAATGGTTTTATTTCCGATTAAGCTTTACTGCAGTCAGCTTTGTGAATATAATTAATTTTGGTAAATATCTACATGTGTTAAAAAAGGAGTTTTTAATATGGAAAAATTAATAGCAAAAGATTTATTATCAATCAACGCCGTATTTCTTCGTCCCGAGCAGCCTTTCACTTGGGCAAGCGGTATTAAGAGTCCCATTTACTGCGATAACCGTCTTACCCTCTCCGCTCCCCGTGTGAGAGATGACATCGAGAACGCTCTTGCAAGAGTTGTCGAAGAGAACTACCCCGAGTGTGAAGTACTTATGGGAACAAGCACTGCCGGCATTGCTCATGCGGCTATCACTGCCACTATCCTTAACAAGCCTATGGGTTATGTGCGTTCGGGTGCTAAAGACCACGGCAGAGGAAATCAAATTGAGGGCAAACTCGAAAAGGGTCAAAAGGTTGTTGTTATCGAGGATTTGATTTCAACGGGCGGAAGTGTTATCGAGGTTGTAAACGCTCTCCGTGATTCAGGTGCGGAAGTACTTGGTATTGCAAGTATTTTCACATACGGAATGCAAAAAGGTATTGACCGTCTTGCAGCTGCCGATGTTAAGAATATCAGCCTTACAAATCTTGATGTAATTGCAGAGGTTGCAGCCGAGCAGGGTTATATCAAGCCCGAGGATAAAGAAAAGCTTATCAAATTCCGCAACAATCCGTCCGATGAAAGCTGGATAGGTGAAGCATAATGAGCAGCGTTATTGACATTCTCGATTTATCGACCGAGGAAATTGAGGAGCTTATATCTGTTGCCTGCGACATTATCGAGAACCCCGACAAGTATGCCGAGAAGTGCAAACGCAAAAAGCTTGCCACACTTTTCTTTGAGCCGTCAACGAGAACAAGACTTAGCTTTGAAGCGGCTATGTACGAATTGGGCGGTAATGTTATCGGATTTTCCGCTGCGAACAATTCGTCTGCGGCTAAGGGCGAAAGTGTTTCCGACACTGTAAGAACTGTTTCCTGCTATGCTGACATTATCGCAATGCGACACCCGAAAGAGGGTGCTCCGCTTGTGGCATCTATGGCAACAGATATTCCGATTATCAATGCAGGTGACGGCGGTCACAATCACCCCACACAGACATTGGCGGACTTGCTCACAATTTACCGTGAAAAAGGCGGTTTTGAAAATCTCACCGTCGGTCTTTGCGGTGACTTAAAGTTCGGCAGAACTGTTCATTCTCTTATCAATGCACTGTCACGCTATTCGGGAATTAAGTTTGTTCTGATTTCTCCCGAGGAATTAAAGCTCCCCGACTATGTTACAAATAATGTTATTATCAAAAATAACATTCCGTATGAAGTAACTACGGATTTAATCGCTTCAATGCCCAAGCTCGACATTCTCTATATGACGAGAGTTCAGCGAGAACGATTCTTCAATGAACAGGACTACATCAGACTTAAGGACAGCTATATTTTAACTCCTGACAAGCTTTCCGAAGCTAAAGCGGATTTAAGCATTATGCACCCTCTCCCCCGTGTTAATGAAATTTCCGTTGCGGTTGACAAAGACCCGAGAGCCTGTTACTTCAAGCAAGTTCTTAACGGAAAATACATCAGAATGGCTCTTATTTTAAAGCTTTTGGGGGTGGAATAATTGGTTATCGATTCTATTAACAACGGTATTGTAATTGACCATATAACTTCGGGTACAAGTATGACTTTATACAAGTTTCTTAATCTTGACAAGCTTACCTGTTCCGTTGCTATTATTAAGAATGCCCCGAGTTCAAAGAACGGAAAAAAGGATATCATAAAGATTGACGAACTGATTGACATTGATGTTGATGTGCTGGGATATCTTGATCCGGGTGTTTCGGTCAACACTATTAAGGACGGAAAGATTGTCAGCAAGTTCAACCCCGAGCTTCCCGAGCGGCTTGTTGATGTTATCAGATGTAAAAACCCTCGCTGTATCTCACAGGACGAACAGGAATTAACGCATATCTTCAAGCTAACCGACAGAGAGAAGAGAATTTACCGCTGTATTTACTGTGAAAGTAAAGCGAAATAAAAACTTGAGAACAAAGCAGGCAGGAACACCGGATACAAACTATTTTATAAAACGGTATTCCTGCCAGCGTTATAATGATTGTGATAAATCGGAATTTATAAAGAGGAAATAATATGATTTATTATATTAGTTGTAACATACCGAGAAGTGCTGATTGTGAAGATGGACGCAAATGTCGTAAAGGAATATATTGTGCCTCACTTGAGATATGCAGTGCAAAAAAAGAATTATTTGAAAATGGATTTACACCCTTTTTGAGCTATTATGATAATAATGAAAATTTCATCTTCTTTAATAATCATGAACAGGCAATTGAATACTTGGAAAAGATAAAGTCGGATAAATTCTGATTTATCTTCCAACAAAGTTTACAGTAAACACATAAAAATAGTTTTCTTTTAACTTTATGTCACTTACTGTTTTGTAATAAACAAAAAGACTATTCAAGCAGTAATGTTTGAATAGTCTTTGTTATTTTTAATATTGTTAGTTCAATTCGTCAAGCATCTGTTGAGGGTTATCGGCAGCTTTTACTTTCTTGAAAACTTTTTCGATATTGCCCTCTTCGTCAATCAGATAAGTAGTGCGGACAACACCCATACTTACCTTACCATACATCTTCTTTTCCTGCCATACATCGTAAGCCTTAATAGCTTTCAAATCCGTATCGGATAACAGAATGAACGGAAGATTATACTTCTCCGCAAATTTTAAATGTGACGACACGCTGTCTTTGCTGACACCTATTACAATGGCATTCTTCTCAACGAACTGAGGATACAATTCTCCGAAACCGCAAGCCTGCTTAGTACAGCCCGATGTATTGTCACGAGAATAAAAATATAAAATAACCTTTTTGCCCCTGAACTCCGACAAAGTATGAATATCACCGTTATTATCGGGGAGTTCAAAATCGGGAGCTTTCGTTCCTGCTTCCAACATCTCTAAAACTCCAATCAATCTGTATCGCTGTTAATTTCAACCTCATAATCAACTCTGTAACCTATATTGGCAACTATATTATTTTGTATATCAAAATACATATATTCATTTCCGACATAATATCTATGCTCATCATTAAAAACCGTATTGCTGTTTCCGTAAGTCTTTACAACATCTTCATACGCTGCACCTATAGTTATACCTTTTTCGGTTTCAAAATCCTTTGAGAAGAACTGAAGAGAATCAACATAAGCGTCCGAGCCGTTTTTGGAGCTTGTTGTTACTGTGATACCGTTATAATAATATACATTTCCCTCAATGTCACCGGGTTCTCCGATTATATCAACAACAGAATCGATACTGTCACCAAGACGAATTTTTTCACCATTATAATAAAATGCAATATCTTCTTCTGTATACGAGCCTACTGTAATCGGCTCTTCAATGTCGGACTGAGCTGAAGAAACATCTGTATTTGATGAATTGTCACTGTCTGTATCGGGTTCTAAGGAAACATCACTATCAGTTTCAATTTCACTTGAAGTTTGTGAAGTGTTGTTTTCCGTATCAACTTCATTTTCGTAGTAATAGGTAATTGTATTCACCGTATTTGAAACGGTGCTGACCGTACTCTTGCTTGAAGCAGGGTTTACCGATTTACTATTGTCGGAAGCCGTTGTCTTTACCGTATCGGAATTGTTTGCACTGCTCACCTCTTCGGATTCAACCGTTACATCGGAACTTACAGTGCTGTGTTCGATATCGGCAGTTTTGCTGTTCATACTTGAAGCACCCTCACCTGTGTCGGTGTAATTGACAAGAGAATAATTATCGTCTTTCACCTGTTGTTCCTTATCATCGCAAGCCGAGAAGCTTGAAATAAAGAGTATAGCGGAAATAATTACTAAAATTTTCTTTTTCATAATTTGTGCCTTTCTTCGCAATAATTACTTTCAAACTTCACTTTCTACGTTTACAAAATATCTATATCAATACATTTTATATTATAAACATTTTTTCCTATTTTATCAAGTGCCAAATTGTAACAAATTTTTAAACTTTTTTCGGTTGCAAACTATATACATACCACAAAAAAATGTAAAAAATATAACAGAACTGTGCCAAACACACAGTTCCGAAAATAAATTTGCGGACAACGTCCGCAGGAAACACAAGAAGATAGTTTATTCTTAAAATTAAATCATGTACCCGACCAATAGTTAATTTTAGTAATAAACTGTTGGTCGGGTTCATAAGGAACTGTCAGAAAATAACTTGAACATTTATACTTGTCTAATTTGCCCTGTGTGTCGTTACAACACCTTGAAATACGTCAGTATTCCTGCGGTTCAACTTATTTCCCAACAGTTCCTAAAGTAAAAATTTTGAAAAAAGTTGCTACTCCTATTAAAAAATTATTCTAAGACTCGGATTTTCATTACGCCCTCTTTATCAATATGTAATGACATACTTTGAATATACTTTTTGTAAAAATTCTGTCTTTCAGCATCTGATATCTCCATTCTAAGCGTTGTAAAGATATCATCAAGGAGTTGATTTGTATCAATTTCAATCAAGTCTTTAACTCTCGATTCAAGTTCATTATGCAGAATAGCCATTTTAAAGTTTTTAATATTACCTGTACAAAAATCATCTATAGAACAGTAGTATGTGCCGTTTTCGATTAACGCATTCTTAATATCGGGACCGCATTTTGAGTACTCGATCATAACAAGAAAATTAGCCCCGGGCATTGAAGAGATAAGCCCCCAGAAATCGGAGTCGCTAGAACAAAGAATAAATGATGTGATATTGTCACGGTAATAAGATGCTGATACACCTGCGCACATCTTCATATCAACAAGTGATTTATTTTCTTTAATTCTGTCTACGAGAATATGCTCAACGGGAATATTAGTTATCTTATTGAGAAATGTCCAGGCTTTTGTAGTATGAACATCATCATAAAGCATAATTTTGTGAATTCGTTCAATCTCGTTTCTGTCAAGCTGTTTCAGAACCGAAGCAAGCTTATATGCATCGGAGTTCTCGCAATCCACAACTATTACTGTAGATTCATTATTATTAATGAAATCATAGATATTTGTTTTAACCGACTCACTCGCATCTTTAACTTTTGATATATCTTGAAATTCATCTTTAAACTGTCTGTAAAGAATTTTCAAAAACTTCTCATCGTTCAAAAGTATATTGCCCTCTTCAACCGGATGCCAGTAGATATATCTCGTAAATGGATAGCTAAGACGTGATTGAATAAATTTTTTGGACTCAGCCTTAATCATCTCCTCGCTCTGACCTTTCGGCATAACAAAAAGACTTTTAAGATAGTCCCACTTTACCCACTCCGGAAAAAGATCCTTAATTGTAGCGATACGTTGTGCAATAAGTGCATTAATATCTGCAAGATATCGATTAACTTTATAATTTACTTTTATGATATTGATATCATTTTGGGTGAGTGTTTTAATATCGTCCTTGTAAATCTCTTGTCTATCGAGGTTTTGAAGATTAAAAACAATATTACGCTCTGTATTGGTGTAGTTCAGCATAAGGTTAGACCTGATATTGCAGAGTGTTCTGATAATCACCGCATCTTTTTCTTTGGAAAGCTTTTCAAAAAGCTCCTTTTCGTTCGGATTGTTATCAACCAGAACATCCATTTTTGTGCCAATCAGGAACGCAACCGTTAAAGATACACCCTTTTGAACCGACTGATAAAATATGCTGTTGTCGTATTCAACGTCCATGAACATCATCCTTTCAGATAAAAAATTTTATTTATAATGTTTTTATAAAAAAACAAGCATACCGCATTTTTTATTATATCATATTTTGACCATATTTGCAACAATTGATTTAATAAATTTATAAATTTTTTATTTTTTTCAAATTGATATTTAATTTATGTGGGGATTATGGTATAATAGAGTAAGAAACTTTTATAATTGTGGTGTTGAGTTCCCTGTTAAAGTTTCGCTCTAAGAAAGATAAAATCAATATTCAACTTGTTTCCTGCGGACGTTGTCCGCCTAATTTCCGGTAGAAAAAAGATAGAGTAAAAACAATTTCAACTACACAATTAAATTTTTTTAAGGGAGTAATTCAATGAGCTATACAGTTAATCTCGGCTGTTGGGGCAGTATCTTTGCCGTTCCAACAGACGTTGTGGATAAATATCTTAAAATCTCGGGGTCGGCACAGCTTAAAGTGCTTTTGTACATTTTACGTCACAGCGGTGAACAATTTGACCTTGAAATTATCGCACAGCATTTGAATATGGGAACATTTGATGTTAAGGATTGTATTGAATTTTGGTCATCTTTTAATATAATTGCTGTTAACAACGACGTCATCACACCTCCGCAGGGTCAGGCTCAAAACGTTATACCTATAAACAAAGCACAGAATTTCTTAACGCAGCCTACCGTTCAAAGTAATGTTCAAATGCCCATATCCTATCCTGCAACCACATCTGCAGCTTATTCCGCACCTATCACTGCACCTGTATCCGTGCCTATTTCTTCACCTGCACCGATCGCCACCACTTCTACACCTGCACCGGTATCTGTACCTTCTCCTGCACCAACTTCCGTACCTACACCTACACCTGCACAGATATCTGCACCCACTTCCACACCTGCACCAGTATTTGAACCCGAACCTGCTGCACAGCCTAAGCAGACCACACAATCAGCACCCCCTGTTATACATAATTATCCGCCCAAACCCCAGAAAATCGAACCGCCTAAAAAAGCAGAGCCGGAAAAGCCTTCGGACACAGTTATGGCAAGACCTCTTCGTCCCGACCCTATTTATGTAGCAAAGCGAATAAGTGAGGATAAGGAAATTGAAGCACTTCTGAACGAGGCACAGTACATTCTCGGCAGACCCGTTTCTCCTAACGAAAACGCAGGAATGATTATGATGCACGACAATGACGGACTTCCCTGCGAGGTTATTCTTATGCTTCTCACCTACGGTGCATCCAATCAAAAGGGTATGCGTCAGATTGAGGCTATGGGAGCAGCTTGGGCGAAAGAGGGCATTTTAACGCTTGAACAAGCCGATGAAAAAATCCGTGAACTTGAGGAAAGCAAGGAAGCTTACAGAAAAGTTCAATCTATTCTCGGACTTGAATACCGCAAACCAAGCCAAAAGGAAGAGGAAAATTATACCCGCTGGGTTAAGGAATGGAAATTTACAGATGATATGATAAAAAAAGCATATGATATCTGTATTAATGCTAAAGGAAAATATATACCAAATTACGTTAATACTATTTTGATGAGATGGAATGAAAACGGGATTCGTACTGTAGAACAAGTTGAAGCAGAACGTGCAAAGTCATCGAAAAACGGCGGTGGCAGCAAAGGAAGCGACAGCGGAAGGAAATCTTCATTCGACATCAACGAATTGAATGATATGACTATGTTCAAAGATTAGGAGGTGAATTGAATGGGTTACAGTAAGGAGATTTACGAAAAAGCCGAGGATACTCTCTCCAGACGACGGCAAAAGGCATTTTACGATGCGGAATACCGCCGTGAGAAAATATACAAGGAAATACCGAGAGTTCAAGAGATTGAACGTCAGCTCACCCACACTGGACTTGCAGCCGCAAAAGCTGTTATCTCGGGCAGTGACGCAAAGACCGAATTAATCAAACTCAGAGATGAGAGTCTTAAACTTCAGGGCGAACTTAAAATATTACTTAACAGAAACGGTTATCGTCCTGAAGATTTAGAGGAACAATATAAATGTTCTGTATGCAAAGATAAAGGCTATATCGATGGTAAAAGGTGCAGCTGTATGAAAATACTTTTGAGGGATATCGCATTTAAGGAGCTTAATGCACTTTCTCCGCTGTCACTTTCAAGCTTTGAATCGTTTAATCTTGAATACTACTCCGATATGCCCGACAACAATGGCAATGTTCCGAGAACAAGACTTGAGAAAATTTACAACTACTGCAAGGATTATGCCGAAAATTTCAGCGGTATTAACAAATCCATATTAATGGAGGGCAGCACGGGTCTTGGAAAAACCCACCTTTCGCTTGCAATTGCCCGACGTGTCATTGAAAAGGGTTACGGTGTAATTTATTGTTCTGTACCAAATATTCTCGCTGTTTTGGAAAAGGAACATTTTTCACGTGACGCTTCACGTACAACTTTACGACATCTTGAAGATTGTGATTTGCTTATACTTGATGATTTAGGTACGGAATTTTCCACACACTTTACCACAACAAGTATATATAATTTGATAAATACCAGAATGGCAAGGGAAAAAGCAACTATTATTAACACTAATCTTCCTCTTGCGGAGCTTAAGAAAATTTACTCGGACAGACTTGTTTCAAGAATAATCGGTGAACATATATATGTTACATTTATAGGTGAAGATGTCAGGATTGTTAAACGCAGAAGAAAAGCGAATAATTAATCAGCAATAAAGCTCTCTCGATGTAATTGGGAGAGTTTTACTTATTACACATTATTAAAACAATGTATAATAAATGATTTGATAACAGTTTATTCAAATTTACTTCATAAAAAATTTTCGTCATTATACAAGGCTAATAATTGACTTTTTTATAATAAAACTTTATAATTTTATTGCGAAGATTGCATATAAGGAGGGATTGAATTTTGAAAGGGAAAAATAGAGAGAAATCTTCCGCTGAAACCAAAGATGAAGAAAACAACTCTCCTGACACAGAGGAAGAAAAGGAATTTGATGCCGTTGCTGCCGAGTATGAGAACATTACGGGTTTGATAAAAAATCCGTCAACTCAGCAGGATTACGAACATAACGCTTATTTGAGGCTGCTGCACGAATATAACAACTTTGTTAAAAAAAGAGAAAAATGCCGTAACGTTGGAATTTTTGTTATAGTTTTATTGGGGGCTTTGTTTTTAATTCTGATGTTCAGCGTTGACAGTAAGGTCTTGTTTTTATCATTATGGGTAATATCAATATTTATAAGTGTATTTATTATTATCCGTATTGATTATAGATGTTACAAATACGCAACTATACTTGGAATTGACGACAACGACGATTAGTTATGGAGATGAGAAAAGAAAATGAAAAACATTTGGTTGATTTTCAGAAACGACTTAAAGAAGATAGGAACTAACCTTGTTGCATTTATTGTTATGATTGGTATTTGCATTTTGCCTGCTCTGTATGCCTGGTTCAACATCGCTTCCAACTGGGATCCTTACGGCAACACCAAGAATATAAAAATTGCAGTTGTTAATCTGGACGAGGGTTCTGAATTTGGAAACATAAAAATTGACATTGGCTCACAGGTGATTGAAAATCTTAAAACAAACACTCAGCTCGGCTGGCAGTTCGTAAGCAAGGCGGAAGCCGAAGAGGGTGTTAATGTCGGAACATACTATGCAAGCGTTACTATTACGAAAGATTTCAGTGCAAATATGACAAGTATTCTTTCAGGTAAATTAAAGCGTCCGCAGATTATTTATACATTGAATGAAAAACTGAATGCTATTGCCCCGAAAATCACCGACAAAGGTGCGGAGGCAATTAAAAATTCGGTGAACCAAAGTTTTATTGATACAATTACAACTACTCTTGCCGAAACAATAACTACAACCGCAGGTACAGCCGACAGCGGTTATGTGAAATTAAAAAATGATTTAACAGACAATATCCAGGAAATTATTGATAATATTGATGCGGTTGAAACATCAATTGACCTTGTTGTAACGGCAATCGATTCGTCAAATGTTCTGCTTGACAATGCCAAGGACGGCTTGCCCAACGTTCGGGAGCTTCTTGTCGGGGCAGGCACACTCTCTTCCGACACAAAGGACACTATTAACGGAGCAAGCTCTGCCGCAAGTCAGATTACAGCTGGTGCTGATAGCGTTATAACAGCGATTGACAGCTTGTACAGTCAGATTAGTCCTGATATTGATGCGGCATTTGCTGCAATAAATGAGGACTCGACAAGTGCGGCTAACAAATTCACAGAAATCACTAAAGTGAACAGCAAGGTGATTTCGCTTGAAAGTCAGCTTGTTACATTCTTTAATTTAATCGGCAAACGTCTTGGTGTTGACAATTCGGAAATCATAACCCGACTTAACAACAATATCACACAACAGAATAACATTATAAATAAAATAAATGAAATTTCTGATACTTTAAAAAAGGCAGGCAAAATTCCCGAGAATTCCAAAGCAGAACTTGACAATCTTGTCGGCACTGCAAATCAGGGGATTGTAAGTATTTCAAACGAATTTTCACAGAATGTCAAGCCTACTGTTGACGGTTTGATTGACGATGTATTTACGGAGCTTGACGGAATCACAGGTGCAATGAACGACATTGACGGCACTGTTCCCGACATTGAAACTGCACTTGACAGTGGCAAGGAGTCGCTTGACGCTCTTAAAACATCACTTGTTTCTATTAATAAAACCCTCGACAACAGTAAAGAAAGAATGAATAAAATTGTTGAAAAAATCGACAGTATCGATGATGAAAAATCTCTTGTGGGATTTATTGAATCTCTCTCCTTTGCACCAAGCGATTTAGGAGAATTTATGAGTTCCCCCGTGAAGATACAGAATATCAAAGTTTATCCTGTTGAAAATTACGGTTCGGCTATGGCACCGTTCTACTCCGTACTTGCAATCTGGGTTGGTTCAATCGTGCTTGTTGCGGTTCTCAAAACGGAGATTGGCTCCAAGGACGAGAAGCGTCTTGGCGGACATATCAGACCGATTGAGGGTTACTTCGGCCGCTATCAGATTTTCCTGTTTGCGTCTGTTATTCAGGGGTTGATTATTGCACTGGGTGACCTTTACTTCTTAAAAATTCAATGTGTAAGTCCGGTATTATTCATTTTAACTGTTATTTGTATATCAATTGTATTTTCAATTTTTGTATATTCATTGACAATTACATTCAGCGTAATCGGAAAGGCTATGGCGGTAATCATTCTGGTATTACAGGTTGCCGGTTCGGGAGGTACTTATCCGCCGGAGCTGCTGCCCGAATTCTTCCAGAAACTTCTCCCCTATCTGCCGTTCAAATACGCAGTAAACGGAATCCGTGAAACGGTTGCGGGAGTTTATACAAAAGCCTACGTGACAGATATGCTGATGCTTTTGGTTTACATTGCAATTGCTTTGTTCATCGGAATACTGCTCAGAAAACCATTTCTTAAGATTATGAATTACTTTAATCACAGACTTGAAGCTACCGAGCTTATGGTTTAGGAACTGTCAGAAAATAACTTGAACATTTATACTTGTCTAATTTGCCCTGTGTGTAGTTACAACACAGTGAGAGCCTGTTTAAAAATCTTAGCGATACACGTCTTTTTGGCAAATTTTCCTGCTAACTGCGTCAAAAGAACTTGACATACGACAGTATGCCTACGTCCTTTTTCCTTGTTATCAGAAAAATTATGCTCAAAAATCCGCATATCTCAGATTTTAAACAGGCTCTGAAATACGTCAGTATTCCTGCGGTGTTGT
>CACWTQ010000017.1 GCA_902763835.1 uncultured Ruminococcus sp.
CCGCAGGAATACTGACGTATTTCAAGGTGTTGTAACGACACACAGGGCAAATTAGACAAGTATAAATGTTCAAGTTATTTTCTGACAGTTCCTTAAGCAAAATTACGAACTACGAATTTTATATTTGCTCCATAACGGAAGCCGGAACGGTATGTTTAACTCTGTCGTGTTCCTCGGCACGCTTGCCGTTGTTCCAGTTGTCGAGAGTGCCTACAAGATATCCGGTGATACGTCTGATTCTCTCGAAATTCCTAGGTGCATAATAGTATTTGATGTCTGCATAGTCACCGTCAAGAGTAACGTCAATTGCAGTTATGTTTTTATTGGGATATTTTCCTGTAATGTAACTTACGTAGGCATTTTTTTCTTCTTCGGAGATGTTTCCTCCGATAACATTAACTTTCATAATTGTAACCTCCTAAAAATTGAAATTTTATGTTTAAATTACCTGTTTACATTTCTGTAATTTTATTATATCATATAAATAGAGAATTTAATGTTGTAAATGCCACAAAGAAAAAATTTATTTATTTATGGCGGGCAATGCTAGACGGACAATGCCAACAATGTCGGCGGAGATACGTGAAGAGAGTCTTTATTAAAAATAACTAAATTACTTGCCTGATTGGTTTTGTAATTATGCGTTTATAATTCTTTTAAGGAATTATAAAATCACACATTCGTATTATAATATAAAAATGTAGAATTATAAGTTAAATTGGAGCTGAAAGGAATTTTATTATGGCAGCTATCCCAAAGAGCAAAAATCTAGGCGATAATGTAAATGAAGATACGATAAAAGAGGAACAAGTCGAAGAGAGTAAAAATATTCTCAATGAGCTGTTATCTCCGGAATCGAATGAAAAAAATAATAACCAATCAATTAAATCGAGAAATGTCGATTCAAAGCCGAAAAAAGAGCCTAAAAAAAGAAATAAGAAGCTTATAGTAAGAAACGTTATTCTTGTTGTGCTTGCACTTGTTATGGCAGTTTCAGGCACAGGCTTTATTTACTATTACAATACTCTTGATTCGCTTAATTTCAGCGAATCGGGTGAGTTGGGCGAAATAGGCGATTTTAGCGAAACAGGAAACTTTATCACCAACGGAAAGAAAAAATCCGGCACAATCACCGATTACGATATCGACATTAAGGAAAGCCACGTAAATATGAGCCTCGAAGAGGGTTCACTCCTTAACGACCCCATGGTGCTGAACATTCTCCTTTTCGGTGCGGATAAAAACGACGGTACAAGTCAGCGAAGCGATACTATGATTATGCTTTCTATCGATAACCGTCATAAGAAAATCAATCTTACTTCTTTTATGCGTGACCTCTGGGTTTATATTCCCGATTACGGCTACTCAAAGCTTAACCATGCTTACGCTTACGGAGGTCCCAAGCTTGCAATTTCCACTATTGAGCAGAATTTCGGTGTGGGAATAGACCGCTATGCTATTGTTGACTTCTCAAGCTTTAAATCAATTATCGATATTTTGGGCGGAATTGATATCGAACTTTCCGATGAGGAAATCGATTACATTAACTGGCAGTGCTGGAAAAATAAACAGGTTCAAACAAGGCACGAGCTTACGGATAAAGCAGGTGTCGTTCATCTCAACGGCAGACAGGCTCTTTGGTATGCACGTGACAGAGGCGATATCGACGAGGGATTTTCCGGCAGTGACTTCGATAGAACTGCAAGACAGAGAAAACTTCTCAGAACTATTGCAAGCGATATGAAGTCGGCTTCCATTACTCAGATTGTAAACATAGTAAATCAGATAGGTCCGCTTATCACAACCAACCTCAAGAAAACGGAAATTACAACCCTTGTAGCAAATTCGCTTACATATCTTTCTTATGATATGGTAGAGTACAGAATACCTTCCGACGGAAACTATGAAGCAGGCTGGCACTACGGAATGTCAACTCTTGATGTTCCCGATTGGGACGCAGAGAGAACAAACCTTGCAATATTTGTTTACGAAGAGCTTGTAACGGATGCACTGGAGGGTTATATGACATATGAACCGAAGTAAAGGACAGAGAATAAATAATAAATAATAAATAATAATTTGACGGTAGAATCATTATGATTCTACCGCTTTTTTTTATATGCAAAAACTTCTAATTCCCATTACGAATTACGCATTGCTCACAGCCGTCAAAAAGAATGGATATCTTCTTGACAAATATATCGCTGTCTATTGTTTCATCGAGAATAAAGCTTGCTTTATGTCTTTTCAGTATTTCAAATGTTGTGTATAATCCTATTCCCGAACCGCCCGAGTCTTTGTGGGTGGTGATTTTTTTGCGTCCCATATTTTTAATAACCTTGGAATCGAATTTATCACCGCTGTCAAATACACTAAAACAATAATGTTCATTCTCCGTGCCGAAAGTAATCAAAATGCTGCGAACTTCTTTGCCTGCTGCTGCGATAGCGGCATTTTCGCCGAGGTCTAAAATCAAAGTGTTCAGGTCTTTTTCGGATATAATACCGTCTGTTATCTTCCCAAAATCCGTTATAACCGATACGTCAAATTCTATATCATCTTTTTTTGCTCTCAATGAAAGATATTTAAGGCTTGCGTCTACAGACGCTATTCCCGTTTTCGGCAGCGGTTTGTTTGAATTTTCGTATTCTGTGATAATTCCCGTTCGCTCTGCTGATATATTTTTCAGCATACCAAGCAGATTTTTGGCTCTTTCATTCTGTTCGTTGGTCGATTCACATTTTAATATTTCTTCAACAGCCAATTCCATAGCAGGAATTATTTTATTATCTCTGTGTATTATTTTTGATAGCTGGCTGTTATCCGAACTGAGCTTGCTTATTATTTGGTTTTGGTTTGAAACAGTTGTTTCCAGTATTTCAATGTTTCTTTTGTTGACTGCCTTTATATATTCGTTTGATATGTACTTTTTGATTAACGATACCAAAAGTGCAGCAAGCAAAAGCATTAAAAATATCAGCAGAATATAGTTAGTGGTTTCTATTGTATTATAGAATAATAATGTTACAGTCATTATGATAAGACTTATAATAACACCGCTTCCATTTACAAATTTATTTTCAATTAATGAATATAAGTTTTTAAATCTTTTTATTTTAAAAAAAAGAAATAAACATAAAAATTGAATCATACCTAAAGTAATTTGAAAAAAAACATCTCTTATATTTGTATTTGATATAAAACTATATAAAAAATACGATATAGGAATAGACAAACAAACCGCTAATACATATGAAACAAAACTTATTCCTAAAGAAATTAAACTTAATACAGCTGAAATATTCAATTCTTTCTTATATTTTAAAAATTCAAATAAAAATATAAAAAGGAACATTACAACTAAATTGAAAGGTGTGATAGTGAGATATAATTTTACAAAATAAGTTACAGTTGCCAATAAGCTTGTATATGGTATAAGTAAAACTATATTTTTAAGTTTGGTGTTTTTATTTATAAATTTATCATATGAATAAAAACTACAAAGAACAATAAAATAATACTTTATAATAGATAAAATCAATAAAATTCCCTCCTTTTTACAGAAAGTATACTGAAATCAATTAAAATATGATACCAATTTCAAAGTTATTTTTTTCGCCCGATATTATATAATTTTATTAAATTAAAAATAGTAAGGAGGGCGAAAATATGAGCGGTTACTGGCAATGGTTGATGAAGTTTTTTAATATCCTTGGATAATATGAAATATTAAAACAGTCGCATTATTTATAATGCGACTTAAATTTTTTTATACTATAAATGAGCAAAAATTACAAACTGCACAAAAATTCATTTTATGCCCCCTCCGTCAACTTTGCGGCTGACACCTCCTTGAAAGGGGAGATGTCCGTGTGACAGAGGGGTTAATTAATTATAACGAATTATTTGAAATTTAATCAATTATATTAATACTCGTTTTTTATCTTGTTTGCATAATAAAAAATAAACTCCGTAAGAGTAGGCACACCCTTAGACGAACTAATTTTTGCGGTATAATTTTCCAATAAATCATCTATGTTGGAAATTGCCCAAGCACGGTTGATTGCGTTTTGCATTGCACGTTCAACACTGCATTCGGTTTTATCGTATTTTTTTGAAATAATAGTGCATATATTTTGTGTAGGTTCTTTAATTGTGATTAATATTGCGTCCGTAAGATACTTATATCCGACAGATTTCTGATTTATGCCAATTAAATTCAGCTCCGAAATAATTCTTCTTGTAACACGCTTTTCAAAGTATGCAGGAGATTCTGTGCAAGTTTCAATGATTCCTCCTGAAGAAGACGCTCTGCGGCTTTTTATTGCAGGTGCTAAAAGACGTAAAAAATCAACTACGGCTTTTTCGGAATACTTTTCCTGATGTTTCGCCATTATGTAATCAGCTCCAAGGCTTCGAGCCGTTTCGTATGTAATGGTGCTGGAGTTGTTTGTAGTTACAAGAATGTACGGAAAAACATTCAGATTAAGAGTCTTTAGTCCGTTCAGAACATCCAATCCGCTGCCGCTTCCTTTGTGAAGCTCCAAATCAAGAATTACAGTGTCCGGAAGAGTGTCCTTAATGTAATCAAGTGCTTGGTCGGAATTACTTGTAACACCGACAAGCATCATATCAGCGGAATTGTCAATAAGGTTTATAATTCGTTTGCAAGCGTTTGGGTCATCTTCGACCAAAAGTATTGATAATTTATCGTCCATAATAAGTTCCCTCAATATATTTGTTTTACAGCTGCCGCAAAGTGAATTTTATCACTGTATACAGTATAACACAACTTTCGATAAAAAGCAATGTTTTCCAACACTTTTTAACAGAGAAAACTAATGTTTAAATTCGTTGGTTTTTGTTATCATAATAATAAGAGATTACTGAATGTATTTCTTTTACATTAGGTTTGCTTTTTATCTTTATATGTAGCATAAATACTCATAATTTTTGGTTTGAATGGAGAACTGTCTTAAAATTGTAAGCTTGTTTTAAGATAGTTCTCTATTTTTTGACAAAAAATTTACGGCTGCCTCCTGTTAAAAGTTCGCTCAAGCCTTACAAGGCTTGCGGGTCAAGGGCAGAGCCCTTGTCGCTGACACAACAAATCAGCATAGAAAATAAACTACCCTCAGCGAAACTAAGGAACTGTCAGAAAATAACTTGAACATTTATACTTGTCTAATTTGCCCTGTATGTCGTTACAACGCCTTGACATACGACAGTATGCCTGCGTCCTTTTTCCTTGTTATCAGAAAAATTATGCTCAAAAATCCGCATATCTCAGATTTTAAACAGGCTCTTACAAAAATGTCACATAAAACGGCTGATTGTCACACTAATGAATTTTGTGCAGTCAGCCGTTGTGCTATAATATAATTGTCAGATATGAAACACAGGTAAAAAACGGAGGTAATTTTACAATGTCAATATTAGAAGTTCAATGTCTAAAAAAAATATACACAACACGTTTCGGCGGCAATCAAGTTCAAGCTCTTGAAAATGTTTCATTTTCAGTAGAACAGGGAGAGTATGTCGCAATTATGGGTGAATCGGGTTCGGGAAAAACAACTCTTCTGAATATCCTCGCCGCCCTTGATAAACCGACAAGCGGTAAAGTTCTGTTGGAGGGCAGTGACTTAACGGCAGTCAAGGAAAAACAGCTTGCCGCTTTCAGACGTGACAACTTAGGCTTCGTTTTTCAGGACTTCAATTTGCTTGATACCTTTTCATTAAAAGATAACATCTTCCTGCCGCTGGTGCTTCAGGGCATCAAACCGAACGAAATGGAGAAGAGAATACAGCCTATAGCTGCAAAGCTCGGTATTTCGGAGCTTCTGAATAAATTCCCCTATGAGGTTTCGGGCGGTCAGAAACAGCGTGCGGCAGTTGCAAGGGCAATTATCACGAACCCTAAGCTTATTCTCGCCGATGAGCCTACCGGTGCTCTCGACTCAAAGTCAACCGACAGTCTGCTCAACGTCTTCAACAATATCAATTCCGAAGAGGGGCAGACCATTGTTATGGTAACTCACTCCACAAAAGCGGCAAGCCGTGCAGGAAGAGTTCTTTTCATCAAGGACGGCGTTCTCTTTCATCAGATTTACCGTGGCGGCTGCACAAATGAGGAGATGTATCAGAAAATTTCCGATGCCCTCACACTTCTTGCGACAGGCGGTGAAAAGAAATGAAAACAGAATTCTACTTCAAATTAGCAGCAAGCAATATCCGCAAAAATTCAAGAACGTATGTTCCGTATATCCTGACCTGCATTATGACTATAATGATGTTCTACATAATAAAGTCGCTGTCAATAAACCCCGGACTGTCGAGCATATGGGGCGGAGAACAGATGAAAATTATTCTGGAATTGGGAGTATGGGTAATCGCAATATTTTCCGCAATCTTCCTTTTCTACACAAACAGCTTTTTAATCAAGAACCGCAAGAAAGAATTCGGAGTTTTCAACATTCTTGGAATGGAAAAAAGACATATCGCAGGTGTAATATTAATTGAAACATTATATATTGCCGCAGTGACATTATTACTCGGACTTGGTTTCGGTATGCTCCTTGATAAGCTGATGTTTTTAACGATGTTAAAGTTTATCGGTATTGAAGTATCACTGGGATTTTTCATCTCGGGTGAAGCAATACTGCAAACAATAGGTATTTTCTGCTTGATTTATCTGCTGATACTTGTAAGGTCAATTTTTATGATACAGCTCTCAAATCCGATTGAACTTCTTCGTGGAGGTAAGGTGGGCGAGAAAGAACCAAAGGCAAAATGGTTTTCGGCAATACTTGGTTTGGCGATGCTTGGCGGCGGATATTATATCTCAATCACAACCGATAATCCGCTCAAAGCACTAACGTTATTTTTCTTTGCGGTGCTGCTTGTAATTTTCGGCACATATTCACTCTTCACAGCAGGCAGCATAGCTTTCCTAAAGCTTCTCAAAAAGAATAAAAGCTACTACTACAAGACACAGCATTTCATCAGTGTTTCGGGTATGATTTACCGAATGAAACAGAATGCAGTCGGACTTGCGAATATCTGTGTACTTTCAACAATGGTGCTTGTTATGGTATCCTCCACAACATCACTTATAATCGGTATGGACGATATTATAAATACACGTTATACATCTGATTTCAGCGTTTATTTTATGAACGGAAATAAGGAAAACAGCGAAAATTTCGTTAATGAAATTCACAATATTCAAAAAGAGAATAATATCAAAGTCGAAAATGAAAGTATGGATTCTCTTCTTATGATTCCAATGGTGAAAAAAGATAACAGTTTTGAATCAACTTACAGCGAAACAGAAACAAACACTATGATAGATATGATTTTTATCGCTGTAATTACACTTGACGATTACAACAAGGAAAGCCACCAAAGCAAGACCTTGAACCCCGGGGAAGTTCTTATATATTCAAGTAAGTCGGATTTCAATTATCCCACGGTCAAAGTTTTTGACAAGGAATTTAAAGTTGCGGAAAATCTTGATTCCTATTATGACACCGATACAGAATATATGATATTTGATATGTATTATATTATAGTTGATAATTATGACACACTTTCCGAGCTTGATAAAGCTGTTTGTGAAGCCAACGGAAGAGATACAAGCCTTCAATTCCAGTACGAATTCGACACAAATATCAATGATGAAGAGCAAATAGATTTTTACAAAACATTGAATAACAGCTTTAAGAACAACGAAGTAATTGATGTTACTATCGATTGTAAGGCAGAGGGTAAAACATCCTTTGCAGTGCTTTACGGAGGATTATTTTTCCTCGGAATATTTCTGGGAACTCTCTTCACAATGGCGACAGCCCTGATTATTTACTATAAGCAGATATCCGAGGGATTCGACGACAGAGAGCGATTCAGCATTATGAAAAAGGTGGGACTAAGCCGCAGTGAAATCAAGTCGGCAATTCATTCGCAGATATTGACAGTATTCTTTATGCCCCTGATTCTTGCGGGAATACATCTCGCAGCGGCATTCCCGCTTATTTCAAGACTTCTTGTAATGCTGCAAATGACTAATACAAAGTTATATATATATTGTACGGTAGGAGCATTCCTTGCATTTGCACTTGTTTATGTTGTAATATATTTCCTGACATCTAAATCCTATTATAAGCTTGTGAACAAAGATAAATAATTGGTTGATAGTAAAATCCGTCATCTCGGCAAGGTGGCGGATTTTGGATTTTTAAAAAATTTAAAAAAATTATTGACAAGCATTAAAAAAAGTGTTATTATAAAATATACGAAACGATTATGATTACAATTTATCCACAGAGGAGCGTGATTGTACAATGGCTAAGGAAAACACAAAAACTATAGCACAGAACAAAAAAGCATATCACGATTACTTTGTGATTGAAACTATTGAAGCCGGCATTGAGCTTTGTGGCACAGAGGTTAAATCTATCCGTGCAGGCAGAACAAATCTCAAAGACAGTTGGTGTTCGATAGTTGACGGTGAAATTTTTGTGAATGCAATGCACATAAGTCCGTACGAACAGGGCAATATATTTAATAAAGACCCTATGAGGGTAAGAAAGCTTCTTATGCACAAGCGTGAGATTATGCGGCTTTTCGGTCACGTAAAGCAGGACGGTTACTCAATCATTCCGCTGTCGCTTTATTTCAAGGGCAGCAAGGTAAAAGTTGCGGTAGGTCTTTGCAAGGGTAAAAAGCTGTACGATAAGCGTGCAGATATGGCGGAGAAGTCCGCAAAGCGTGATATCGAACGTACAATGAAAGAACGTTTTAACAGATAAGGTTGTTTTGTGTTTAGTACTGTTTTTATCCTACCTCGGCAAGAATACTCCGACCTCTATAGGCAATGTCATCAACTTAAGAAAAAACGGATTAAGCATAATATTGTCTTTGATACTTTTTTATCCGCTAAAATTAAGTCATTTAGAAAAAAAGATATTAGTGTATATTACACTAAGTTTATGATATTGCTTTAGAAAATGGGCAGTTCACTGATATGATTATATAGTTTACGAACAATCTGTATAAAACTTCCGCCTTAAACCAATTTTCGGTCGGGTAGAAAAAGTAAGATAATCGATAACTATCTACACGTGTTAAAAGTAAGGCAATCGATAACTATCTTCACGTGTTAAAAAAACGGGGGTGTAAAGGTTTCGACGGGGATTGTAAGCTTTGGTAAGCGAGTAGCGGTGCGGAACCGCTTTAAAATCCGCAAACTTAAAATTAAACGACAACAATACAGTTGCCTTAGCAGCCTAAGTTGCTGCTCGTTCTGTCCGAGAGTACCACGGCTCGGATAAGAGCGTCGATTAGTGGTGAACGTGTTCGGGAGGATGCCTTGACCCCGTATATGTACTAAAGGCTACCAACGCAGCAAGCCTGCCTTTGGGCGTGCTGCCGAGGGAATGTAAAAACATTGGCTACACTCGTAGAAAGCCTTGGTAAGCGGTTTTCGGACAGGAGTTCGATTCTCCTCACCTCCACCAACAACGCCTCTCCATTTGTAGTGGAGGGGCGTTGTTAAAAAATAAAGAGTAATTTCCATTTGGTATATTATACTCGAAATTGAAGAGATTGAGCATATAAAGTTTAGGTCAAGCCTTTTCAAAGGCTTGTGGGCGACGGAATCCCCCAAGAAGCTGAGCCGCAGGCGAAAGCTGATTGGAAGGTGTTCCTAGTGGTTCCTGCTCGCTGACGAAACCAAGCAGAAAAGAGAAATAAGGAACTGCAATAAGAGAAAAAATCATAATGATACAACAAAAAATACAATTTTCCTCACCCGAAAACAAAGACAACAGCGAATTGCCGATCCAAGAAAGAAGAACTCTCAATCTTAACGCTTACGAGTATAAATGTAAATAATTTATGAATATATAAAAAAGTTGCATAGTTGTATGCAACTTTTTTGCTTTTTGGGGGGTGTTATGGGAGGTGTTTTTTTATGACCGACAGAACTTCAAGAGAAACGGTCATTCAGGCTATCGATGATTTTAACAGTATCAAAGAAGCTATCGAAGGGCATAAAATAAATGTGCCTTATGCAACCAAAACATCTGAATATGCAAAGCTTATTGCAAAAATCAGAGTTGGTTCGGTTTCGGGAACTGCAAGTTTTCATATTAAAGTTTTTAATACAAAGTCATTGACCGGTTCTGTTATGCAGGAAATGAAAGGTTCAAAATGTAATTTGATTATGGGTCAGGCTGTTTCCTTGGAAACAGACGATAAACCCGTAGGTACAAAATAGGAGGTTTTATTTTTATGAAAAATAATGAGGTTATCAGAAGACAAGGGTATTCAGCTTCTAACGGCTATCAAAAGCTGACAGAGGATTTCACGGAGCTTTTTACAGGCTTTGAAGGTGTAAGCATTGAAAAGACAGAGGCGAGCGAAGACGGCACGGTTACCGATCAGGTCAAGATTTTTCTTGATAAAAACAAGAAGATGTATCTTCTTATTGTTCCCAGCAGTGATACGATTGTGAGAGTTTCGTTTCATCTCGGTAACGGTACTAAGGAAAACGAGAGTTGGATTTATGTTGACCAGCGTGCCAATAAGGCGGATAAGTTATCCTATAACTTTGTAAGAACGCCTTACGGAGCAGCTTTTTCTACATTGGTGAATTCCACTGCCAATAACGTAAGCTTATCCGACGGCTATTTGCAGAGTTATTTTACAACCTTTGAAACAAATGACGGACGAACTGTCAACGGTTTTATTTATTGTGTGCTTCCGAAAGAAGAAACAAGTAACTATAACCCCACATCGTACATAGCTACGGAGGAACACGATATCCTTGAAGGTGTTGAGCTGGCGAAGTGCTTTTTGGGAAACACAGCAAATCAGACTGTTCTTGTAAACGCTTCTTCTTATACAAAGCCTATGGTTTGCAATCATTTGTACAAGAAAGTACAAAGTGAGGATAACAAGTACGGTCTTGTTGAATTGAATAACAGAAAATTCATTTCGGGCAGTCATTACTGCCTTGAATGTGGGGAGGAAGAGTAATATAGCAACTGCTAAGGAACTGTTTGGAAATAAGTTGAACAAATTAGACAAGTATAAATGTTCAAGTTATTTTCTGACAGTTACTTAAAGCTTGCAAGTGTAACTTTATTTTTAATAGTGACGTGAGTTTACAGAAAAAGGGAGCAAACCGAATTAAATCGATTTGCTCCCATTATTAATAGAAATCAAAAAGTATTAATCGTCAAGCTCCGACTCAAGCATACCGTAGTCGCCGTTATCTCTGATGTAAACAACAGAAACTCTGTCGGTGTCTGCATTGAGGAACATAAAGAACTTATGATTGACCATATTCATACGAAGAATAGCTTCGTCAACAGACATAGGCTTAAGGGAAACACTCTTCTTTCTGAGAACCTCGTAGGAAACTTCCTCCTGAAGCTGCTCTTCCTCTTCGTCAATTTCGGCAGCTGCCTCATCGGGGTACTCGTCTAAAGCGGCAGGACGAATTCTCTTCTCCAGCTTGGTCTTGTTCTTGCGGATCTGGCGGCCGAGTTTATCAATATCTATATCCAAAGCCTCGTTCATTTCGGGTCTTGTATTCTCAACACGATAAATCATACCGTTATCTTTGATAGTAATTTCTACTGTCTGCCTGTTCTTGTACACGGTGACAGTCACTATAGCCTCGGCATTTTCCGAGAAAACACGGTCGTACTTCTTGAGTTTTTTCTCAACACGCTCCTTAAAATTGTCTTTCAAAGTAACTTTTCTTGCAGTGTAGTTAATTTTCATACTATCCACCCTTTCGTTGGAAAGAATTTGTTCCGGAAATTGTCTTTCAAATTTCCATATTAATATAATAACACAGTGTGATATAAAAATCAAGGGGTAATTTAAAATTTTTTGTACAAATTAATACTGTAACCTTTTTCGCATTTTTGTATTATTTAAGAGTGAAACAGGTTGCAAAATAACAGTTTTTGAGTTATAATAAACATAATTGTGTTTAATTTTAAAATGTTCGGAGGGTATAAAAATGTACTATATTATAGAAGATACATTAAAAGAATGCTGTAAAGAAGATATAATGAAGAACAAAAAACAGTTTGTGGCAATCTTAACATCTAAGGAGTGGATTGCAAACAGAGATATATTTGATATGGGTATTGATATTGAACCCGACACAGCCGAAATTCACAGTACAAAAGCGGAGGTCAACTACGATTCCCTGACAGGAACGTTTTCTGTTCCCGACAGAAGCGATATTACCGGTGAGGATAAAAAATTTGCATTCGCCCTTGACGAAAAGGGAATAGTATTCATAGACGACAGCGGAGAAACCGATAAAATTATCGCTGTTATAAAAAAGAGCAAAAAATGGAGAATGCCTAGTCTGGAAAGATTTCTGTACGATTTTCTGAACTGCATTATCAAAGACGATTTAATGATTATTGAAGGCTATGAGCGTGAGCTTGACGATATGGAAAATGCAATTCTGAATCAGGGTATCGACACGGTGTCGAATCGTGTTAATGAGATACGTGACGATATCCGTGATTTGAAAACACACTACGAACAGCTTGACGATTTGGCGGAGGTTTTCGAGGATAATGAGAATAATTTTTTCAAAAAGGAAAATCTTAGATATTTCAGAATGTTTCTGAACAGGCTTGACAGATTCAGGGATTTATCATCATCTCTTCGTGACTATACAATGCAGATTCACGAACTGTACAAAGCACAGCTTGAAATAAAGCAAAACAGGATTATGACTGTTCTTACGGTTGTTACGACTATATTCACACCGATTACTGTTTTGACAGGTTGGTACGGAATGAATTTCAGATATATGCCCGAACTTGATATGCGTTATGCTTATCCGGCTATGGTTATTATAAGCGGAGTTGTGGTTGTTTTGGGATTGATATATTTTAAAATAAAAAAGTGGCTGTAATATATACTCGAAAGCGTTAAGGAACTGTCAGAAAATAACTTGAACATTTATACTTGTCTAATTTGTTCAACTTATTTCCCAACAGTTCCTAATCCGTTTTTTCTTAAGTTAATGACATTGCCTATAGAGGTCGGAGTCTTCTTGCCGAGGTATGATAAATTACATTCTAAAAATAAACAACAATTTAAAATTATTCGTCTTCGTCCCAGAATTCGTCCTCATCTGGGTACTGTTCGGGGGACTCTCCGACAACCTTTATAATGCAATTTTCAACGTTCGGCTCATTAAATTTTCTGAGTACCTTACACTGAAAAACCCACTCATCTCCAAAGTCAAAAACATACTTGAACTGGTCGCCCACAAACAATTCCAACTCTTCAAGCGTAACATCAGAAGTTGTATCTCCCGATTCTTCGGCACGTTCGTCGTAATACTGATTTGCCCAGCTCCAAAGCTTATTATCCATAAAGAAAGCGTGAAGATGGTCGTCATCGAAATCAAAAGCATCTATTATAGCCGAATGCAAATCGAAAAGAGTACTGTCGCCCGACATCTTAATATGTCGGTAACAGCCTTTATACACGGAAACACTTATCACATAAGCCGTGTCCGCTCCGTGGTTCTTTGGTTTTTTGCGTCTGCTGTCAAGGCTTATAACGTTGTCCGGCAGATTCTTTTTTTCTTTGTTAATCTCGTCAATATTTTCTATGGCATTCATCGATTCATCTGAAAGACCCAAACTGTCAATCAAATCAATAAATTCTTCCTTGCTCATCTTTCCCTGACCGAATCCCAGCATACCGTTTAAAATCTCATTGACCTGTTCAAGCTGTTCATCGGTCATTAAATCCTCGAAATCATTGTCTTCGGAAAGACCCTCTTCCATTTTTAATTGGAACTCCTCCATTGCTTCGGAGGGGTCAGCGGAAAATTCAATATTAATTCCCAACTTCTCGCCGAAAGGCTTGAAAAATTCATAAGTCTGTTTATTAACAGCTGTAATTTCCGTCGGGCGTATTTCAAATTTCGCAAGTGCGTTGATGAAAGAATCCATAAGCTTGTCGGGATTATCCTCGTAAAAAAGAACAGGCTCAATAGGCAGCATAAAGTAAGACTTTGCGTTAATGGCATAAAGCAACACGGGAAAACCTGCGATGTTGCTGTTTTTGTCCTCAAAGAAAGGTTCCGGCTGTCTTACAATCTCACATTCCAAATCAATTTTGTTTTCAAATGTTTTAAGTCTTGTAAAGGCTAGTTCGTTTTCACATTTCGGCACGGGATATTTCAGAGCTTTTCTTTTCGGGAAATCGGTCTTGCCGATTTTGTAGCCGTCTTCGGTTCGTTCAAGCATAATTATCTTTTTGGTTCGGCTGCTTACTCTTTTCAAGCCTATTTTTTCCTTGCTGTCGCCGTTATCAAGACGCTTTGCAATTTCCAAGGCTGCCGAAAGTGCTTCGCTCAAATCCTCAGCGTCACTTTCGGATTGGATTTTTTCCGGTACACGGTACGGTGCATATTTCCAAAAGAAAGGAAAAGCATTTTTTCCTGAAATTTTTATCCTATGCTTTTTGGCATATTTCTTTATAAGTTCGACTTCTTCATCGCCAATATCTTCTTTATCCTCGAATGAACACTGCAAGCAATCTTGTATGAACATAAATTCATACTGTTCAAATCTGGAGAAAAATACCGGAGTTTCAAACATAATTTTCAGCAAACCCTGCATAGCGTCTTCACCGATATACAAAGCAAGCATAAATGTATCGCCTGACGAACCTGTGGTTGTAATATATCCTATTCTTCCGCCCGAAAGCTTAACCGCAAATATTTCAGATTCATGCACCCGAACCCAAAGCTTTATTTTTTTGAAATCGAATGCAAGCTTATATAATTTATCATAATCCATAAAAAAGACCTCCTATTAAAAAATATTGTAGCACAAATTAAGACAAATTTCAATAGAATTCCAATAATTTTTTCATAAAAAGGAACGTTGACCTTTACTGTAAAAAGTAAAGGTCAACGTTCCTAAAATACCCATAAAAAAATTACTTAGGAACTGTTTGGAAATAAGTTGAACAAATTAGACAAATATAAATATTCAAGTTATTTTCTGACAGTTCCTTAAGTGATTACTCACCAAAATATCTCTTAAGCAAACCTGCGAAACCTGCACCGTGTCTTGCTTCGTCCTTTGCCATTTCGTGAACTGTATCGTGAATTGCATCGTAACCCAAAGCCTTAGCTCTCTTTGCAAGCTCGAATTTACCTGCACAAGCACCTGCCTCAGCGTCTGCACGAGCCTGAAGATTTTTCTTTGTGGACGGTGAAACTACCTCACCGAGAAGTTCCGCAAACTTTGCGGCATGCTCAGCCTCTTCAAAAGCATACTTTGTAAAAGCAGCGGCAACCTCGGGATAACCCTCTCTGTCGGCAGCTCTTGCCATAGCAAGGTACATACCCACTTCGCTGCACTCACCGTTAAAGTTGTTTACAAGATCCTGATAAACGTCGGGTTCAACCTTATCCTTGCCGCCCTCACCGATAATGTGAACTGTAGCGTAGGAAGCTTCCTCCTCTACACGGTTGAATTTTGCAGCGGGAGCTTTGCAGATAGGACAGACCTCGGGAGCAGCATCGCCCTCATACACATAACCACAAACAGAACAAACAAACTTAGCCATAATAAAATTCCTCCTTTTTTATCACGTGAAGTCAGACATTGATAATATCAAATTCTTGAACCCGACCGGAAATTTATTTTAAATATCAAATTAAGGTTGGGTATATCAAGTAATAAAAAATCTGCTTCACATATTAAAAAAACATTATGAACTCAACCCAAAAAACTAACTATTACAATTAACTTTCGGTCGGGTACACAAAGTTATTTTTTGTAAAAACTATCTTCACGTGTTTAAAAAACTAACTATTACAATTAACTTTCGGTCGGGTACACAAAGTTATTTTTTGTAAAAACTGTCTTCACGTGTTTAAAAAACTAACTATTACAATTAACTTTCGGTCGGGTACACAAAGTTATTTTTTGTAAAAACTGTCTTCACGTGTTTAAAAAACACTTATCGCAAACACCGTAATATATAAGACTGAAAGAATTGATTTCTTTTACACCGTCGATTCGGAGATTATCCGCAATATTCGGTATTTCATTTTGAAAAAAGACATCTATAACTCTGCCGCACTTGCTGCAAACAAAATGTGAATGCGGCGACATCAAAGCGTCATACCGCTCTCTGCCGTCCACAACGGCAACGGATTTTACAGTGCCGTTTTCTTCAAGAAGCTTTAGATTTCTGTACACCGTGCCAAGACTTAAATCGGGATAATCCGATTTCAAAGAATTATATATCCACTCGGCGGACGGATGTTCTTTCGTGGATAAAAGCAGCTCGTAGATAGCTTGTCTTTTTCTTGAATAGTTCTGCGTTCTCATAATAATTATTCTCCATTTGCGTTTTTGATAATAAAAAACAGTCTGCAAAATGATTATTGTTTACAGCAGATAAGAAATCAATAATTATTATCTTTCTTGTTATTATACAACATATTAAGAGATTTGTAAAGAGAAATTTGATTTAAATTTTAAAATTTTTATTTTTTTATAATTGAAAGGTTTTAAGTTTCAATCACAACAACAAACAAAAAGATACACCCAACGAAAGATAATATTTCTTCGTCGGGTGTATTTTTAAATACAAATTCAAAAATTAAATTCTTGCCACACCTGTATCTTTAGCGGCTTTAATAACCGCATCGGCAACAGTTCTTGCAATACGCTCGTCAAATGCAGCCGGAAGTATATATTCCGGAGAAAGCTCCTCGTCCGAAACAAGGCTTGCAATAGCGATTGACGCAGCCATTTTCATTTCCTCGTTAATGGTAGACGCACGGCAGTCGAGTGCACCTCTGAAAATTCCCGGGAATGCAATAACATTGTTAATCTGATTCGGGAAATCGGAACGTCCCGTTCCTACAACTGCTGCACCTGCGGCGATAGCCTTATCGGGCATAATCTCCGGAACAGGATTCGACATTGCGAACACAATAGCATTCGGGTTCATAGTCTTGACCATCTCTTCGCTGAGAACGTTCGGAGATGAAACACCCAAGAACATATCCGCACCCTTTACGGCATCTTCAAGCGAGCCTACAAGCTTATCTTTGTTCGTGATTTGGGCAATCTGCTCCTTAACGGGGTTGAGCTTCTCTCTACCCTCGTAAATAATACCCGTGCGGTCAACCATCATAACCTTAGATGCATCAGCACCCATATTGATGAGGTGCTTTGTAATTGCAACGCCTGCCGCACCTGCACCGTTTACAACGATTTTGATATCGCCGATATTTTTCTTGACAATTTTTAGTGCATTGATAAGAGCCGCACCAACAACAACGGCTGTACCGTGCTGGTCATCGTGGAAAATCGGAATGTCGCATTTAGCCTTAAGCTTCTCCTCAATTTCAAAACATCTCGGAGCGGCAATGTCTTCAAGGTTTATACCGCCGAAGCTGCCCGAAATCATATAAACGGTGTTGACAATCTCGTCAACGTCCTTAGACTTAATACAAATCGGGAAAGCGTCAACATTGCCGAAAGCCTTGAAGAGGGCACATTTACCTTCCATTACAGGCATACCTGCTTCGGGACCTATATCCCCCAGACCGAGAACAGCCGTGCCGTCCGTAACAACGGCTACGAGATTATGTCTTCTTGTAAGCTCGTAACTCTTATCGATATCTTTCTGAATTTCAAGGCACGGTTGAGCAACACCGGGAGTATACGCAGTCGAAAGACCGTGTTTATCGCTTACATCGCAGCGTGCCACAACTTCAATCTTGCCTTTCCAATCGTAATGGAGTTTTAAAGATTCTTCTTTTATATCCATACCAAATTCTCCTTATTTTTCAAAACATTAACTCTTTTTATTATAGCACGGAATTTAAGCTTTAGCAAGCCCCTTTTTAAATGCGTAATGCGTAAGGAACTGTCAGAAAATAAATTGAACATTTATACTTGTCTAATTTGCCCTGTGTGTCGTTACAACACCTTGAAATACGTCAGTATTCCTGCGGTGTTAGCTTGGTTTAACCGACAAAAGTCCAAATTCAAAATGATTTGTATGAATGAACTTTGTAAAAAAAAGAAGTATGAGGAACTGGAACAATATATTTCGGGAATTACGGATATGTTCAACGAATCGGATAAAAGTATTCACGTGGGAAACGATATCGCAGACGCCATTATTAACGATAAGTTTTCAAAAGCCGAAAGAAAGTGGATAATGCTCACTGTTTCGGGAACTCTTGGTACGGACGATTTTGCCCCGATAGATATTTGCACGATACTGTGAACTACCCATTGTCTAAAGCCAATGGGCTTCCTGCTTCATTGTCCTCGTAACCTACTAACTCCACAGGCGTAAATTCGGGCTGAACCGTCCCTAC
>CACWTQ010000018.1 GCA_902763835.1 uncultured Ruminococcus sp.
ATCTTCTTTGGATAATTACTTCAAACAATACCAACAACCTAATGAAAAATTCTCATCGTTGTGTTCTTTTAAATCCTATTTTTAATGTCGTTTACTATATATCTCGATGCCTCCGTGATAGCTTTCTTTGCAGCGGGCTTGTCGGAATTTGCACCGTCCGTGATGAAAATAACGAATGTCGGAATGTTCATCGGCTCTTTTCGTCCGTATCTATTCAAAATTTCTGTCATAATCGGGGCATAGCAAGTGCCGCCGAAATGGTCTTTTTTCGACAGAATAACTTTTTGAACATATCCCTCAAGGTTATCCGCCGTGACAGGCTCAAGCTCCTTGAAAATATTGTCGAACCAGTAGAATTCAAGTTCGGCATTGTCGTCAAAGCACATAGCCATAGGGAAAATTCTTTCGAGAACGTCCTGAACAGTGCCGTTTTTGTACATAGTCGTCATTGAACCGGAATGGTCGAGAACAAACACAACCCTTGCAGTAGTTGCGGTGATGTTGTTTCTCTTTACTTCGTCAAGAATAATATCTTTTCTCAGAGATACTTTCTTTCGCAGGTCAACAGAAGCAGTCTGATTGATGGGTGTTTGGGAGTTTTTGTTGTTGGAATTGAAAATATTGAAAAATCCCATAAATTTTACCTCCTTTGTGAATAACATAAAGTGATTATATGTTTGATATTATAGCATACTTGCAAACGAAAATCAATAGCTGATGGAAATTTTTTACAAAACCTTACAGTATTTTCAAACCTCTTTTTAATATTTGAATGGCAAATCTCATAGTCAATAGTTAAATTGTACAAATATTTTTTAGAAGAATAATACATTGTTAAGAGATTTGTGCTTAAGGAACTGTCAGAAAATAACTTGAACATTTATACTTGTCTAAATTGTTCAACTTATTTCTTAATATTTAAAATTCAAAAATAAATCCACACTTTTACCCAACACACTGCATACTATAATAGCAGTAAAGAAGTATTATTCTTTACTCGAAAAGAGGTGATGATTTTGGAAAGTAAAAACCTGATTATGATGCCGTCAATAACAAACGCTATGAAAGCCAAGGAAATTTTGCAGAAAAAGGGAATACGTGCGGAAATCGTAAGAACTCCGAAACGCAAAGCGAAATCAGGCTGCGGTTACAGTCTATATGTTCCAAAGAACTTTTCAAAGGCTGTTTCAATAATAAAGGCTTCCGGAATTAGAATCATGGGAACAATAACGGTCACGGACGGTGATGAAAAATGATATATCTCGATAATGCTGCTACAACCTTTCCGAAGCCTGCAAACGTCAGACGTGCAATGAATATTGCCGCCGCAAATTACAGTGCAAATCCCGGCAGAGGCGGTCACACTCTTGCTATCAGGGCATCGGAAGAGATTTATAAATGCCGAAGTAAGGTTGCAGAATTTTTCGGCGAAGATAATCCCGAAAATGTCATATTCACATTGAATTGTACTCACGCTGTAAATATTGTTATAAAAGGACTTCTGAAGCCCGGCGACCACGTTGTTGTTTCCGACTTGGAGCATAATGCTGTTATGCGTCCTCTGTTTGCAATGAGCAAACAAAATGTAACATATACGGTCGCTAAGGTTTCAAATACAAGTGCCGACGAAACTCTTAACAATTTCAGAGAGGCTCTTCAAAGCAACACAAAGCTTGTGATATGCACTCACGTTTCAAATGTCTGGGGCATTAAGCTTCCTATTGAACGAATAACCGCAATGTGTCATCAGTACGGAATACCTGTGATGATAGATGCGGCTCAGAGTGCAGGTATTCAAAAAATAAATATAAACGAAAATAATTTTGATTTTGTATGTATGCCGGGGCATAAAGGTCTTTACGGTCCTATGGGAACAGGTGTACTGATAACTCCGCACCATAATAAACTCGAAACATTCATGGAAGGTGGTACGGGAAGCGACTCGGCTCATTTTGAACAGCCCGATACTTCCCCCGATAAATTTGAAAGCGGAACTCCAAATCTTATCGGAATAGCAGGTTTGAGTGCCGGAATAGATTTTGTGAAGTCAATCACAACGGAGAAAATATTGAACCACGAGGTTACTCTTCTCGCACATTTATATGACAGATTATCAGCAAATAATAATATTGTTCTCTACACAAGCAGACCTACTCCGCAAACTTCGGGCGGTGTACTCTCCTTTAACGTTAAGGACACCGACAGCGAAGAGATTGCCGCTTATTTGAACAAACGAGGTTCAATAGCCGTCAGGGCAGGGCTTCACTGTTCGCCGCAGGCTCACCGACATTTTGGCACAGAGGAGATAGGAGCGGTCAGAATTGCTCCGTCTTATTTCAATACTATGGGAGAAATGAATGCTCTCGCTCAGATTTTAACAAAAATTTAAAAATATCACAACGAAAAGTTAATCGGTTAAATGTAATATAGATTTCGGTAATTTCGGTAATAATCTTCATATAATTTTTTTGTGCAGAATTTTTGAAAAAAGGTTGCATATCTGAATTTTTGTGGTAAAATATTAATATAACGTTAATGTGTCTATGAGTGTGAAAAATCTCTTGACCGTAAATCGAGGGGATTAGAAAATATGGGAGTTATAAATCAGATTATTGAAAATTTCTTTGCTATAATGAGAACATTTCAATTGAAAGATGCTGTAGATATTATAGCAATAGGTTTTATAATATATTATCTTATAAAGCTTGTAAGGGAAACAAGAGCGGTTCAGCTTGTAAAAGGTATTTTTATTCTACTGGTATTGTACGGCTTTGCATATATGTTCAAGCTTACTATGCTCACGGCAATGCTGAACAGGTTTTTTGAATTTGCGGTGTTGGTGCTGTTCATTGTCTTTCAGCCCGAAATGCGTAAGGTTTTGGAGCAGCTCGGAAGAAGTAACTATACCTACAGGCGAATAAAAAATGTGTTTTCTGATTCGTCTAACGAAGAGGATATTTTAAAGCAGAAGAAAACAATCTCCGTGTTTGTGAATGCCGTTATGCAGCTTCATTCAACAAAGACAGGAGCACTTATTGTATTTGAACGGCGAACACGGCTCGGAGATATTGCAAATACTGGCACTATCATCAATGCTACTCCGTCATTAATGATGATAGGAAATATTTTTTTTAACAAAGCTCCCCTTCATGACGGTGCAATGATAGTTCGTGACAATATGATATATGCGGCAGGCTGTATTCTGCCGCTTACCCATAACGAAAATGTAGACGATAATCTCGGCACACGTCACCGTGCAGCATTGGGGGTAAGTGAGGAGTCTGATGCGGTTGTAGTTGTTGTTTCAGAGGAAACCGGTTCTGTTTCAATTGCACTTAACGGTGAGCTTACCCGTGATTATACAAGGGAATCTTTAACCCATGAGCTTAACCAACTGCTTATTGACTCGGAAACTGAAGTTCCCGAAAAGTTCTCTTTTTTATCAAACGGTAGAAAGGAGAAGAAAAAAGTTGAGCAATAATAATGAATCAAAAAAGAAATTTTCCGTAAACGTGCTTTTTAACAATGACAGATTCCTTTTGATTTTATCTTTTGTTATGGCGTTTTTTATCTGGCTGGCTGTGTCGGTGAACAGCGGTGAGATTGCCAATTATGCCGTGCCGAATGTTCCCGTTACTATGGAATTGTCGGAAGATGCGGGTAATGACGGCTTATCCGTTGTAAGCATTAACGGTGTTTCTGTAGATGATTTTACAACAACAGTAAAAGTAAAAGGCAACAGTGTTACGATAGGTTCGCTTAAATCCTCCGATATTCAGGTGTATGGCACTAATTTAGGCACTATTGCTACATCTGGCACGTATAATGTTACTTTAATGGCAAAACAGCTTGGTATTAAGAATAATTATGATATTATATCAATAGACCCCTCCGAAGTGACTGTTGTTGTTGACAGAAATATCACCAAAGAATTTGTAATCGATGCATCACAGATTAATGCAAGTTCGCCTGCCGAATATTATATGGGCAGTCCTACCTTATCTGAAAAAACTGTGGTTGTAAGAGGACCGGAGCAGAGTGTTTCAAAGGTGGCAAAGGCTGTTGTTTCAGCTGATATCGATAATGAGCTTACCGAAACGACTACTCTCACCGGCTTAAAAGTAACTCTTCTTGATGCGGATGATAAGGAGATTGAGGACGATTCAATGGTTATTGAGCCAATCACTGTTGATGTAACAATTCCCGTGCTGATGAAAAAGACGGTTCCAATAGTACTCGAATATGAGAATTCTCCCGATGTTTTCGACCCGACGGGCTTTATTACTCTTGACCCGTATGAAGTTGAAATAGCTGCGTCTTCCGATGTACTCGATTCCATAAACAGTATATCTGTGGGAACGCTTAATTTTAACGAGCTTTCTTACGGCACATCATCGATGACGTTTGATATTGTTATGCCCGAGGGTGTTAAGAATTTTAACAATATTAAAGAAGTTACGGTGAATTTTGATTTCACAGATTATTCCTCTAAGTCCTTTGTGATAGACAAATTTGAATTTGAAAATATTCCCGCCGGATTAGCAGCGGAATATTCCTCCTACAGGAGTATTGTGGTCAGAGTTGTGGGACCTGTGGCAGCTGTTTCAAGTCTGAAAGTTTCAGAGGTGTCCGCAGTTATAGATTTGACAGATGCCAAAAGCGGTACAACCGATATGCCTGTAAAAGTTACGATAAATAAGCTTACTTCCTGTTGGGTTTACGGCTCATACGACGTGAATGTTACTGTAGGAGATGCTTCAACCGTATCGAGGGTAACAGCGTCGGCACAGTCTGCGGCTTCCTCAAAGCAAGTTGATACTGATACAGATTTGGACGATGCCGATTCGGAAGAATAATTATAGCAAACCAAACAAATATCCGAACAAGTTCGGTGTCCGTCTTCTATTTGGATTAGGAACTGTTGGGAAATAAGTTGAACAATTTAGACGCAGGATAATTTGTTCTGTGTTAGGCACAACACCGCAGGAATACTGACGTATTTCAAGGTATTTTCTGACAGTTCCTTACTATTAAGAAAAGCCTCCTTGAAAAAATAGGGAGGTTTTTCGTTTTTTTTACAGTAAATATATTGAATTTTATCGGAATAAGTGTTAAAATAATATAATATATATGATTGAAAATTCAGGCAGTTAAAAGGAGAACGTTTTATGAAAAAGTGGGTTGTATCGGAATTTAGTATGGAAAATGCTGACAGGATTATGAATGAATATAATATTCCGAAACTTCCTGCTGCAATTTTAGATTCAAAACATTTTAAAAACGATGATGAAATGCTGGAGTTTATATCTAAGGATTCAAAGCTTACAGACCCTTTTCTTATTAAGGATATGGAAATTGCGGTTGAAAGAATAAATCGGGCAATCGATAATTTTGAAAAAATCTGCATTTACGGCGATTACGATGCGGACGGAGTTACATCAACGGCAATTTTGTATTCATACCTTGAAAGTCTTTCGGCATACGTAATGTATTATATTCCCGATCGTTTAAGCGAGGGCTATGGATTAAACAAGAATGCAATAGATTTGCTGAAAGAAAAAGGCGTTGATTTAATAATAACAGTGGATAACGGTATTTCAGCGTATAATGAAATAGAATATGCAAACAGTATAGGAATAGATGTAGTTGTTACCGACCACCATACTCCGCCTGAAAATCTTCCCAATGCAATAGCAAATGTTGATCCTCACAGAAAAGATGATGAAAGTCCGTTTAAGTATTTCTGCGGTGCGGGAGTTGTGCTTAAGCTTATTATGGCTATGGAAAGCGAAAATCTTACCGAGGAGGATATTCTCGATTTGTACTCCGATATTTGTGCAATAGGCACAATAGGAGATGTCGTAAGTCTTACAGGTGAAAACAGAGTAATTGTTAGAGAGGGTTTGAAACGGCTGAACGAAAATATTCATCCGGGCATTGAGGTTCTTAGGGAAAGGCTGGGTTATGAAAATAAATATGTCACATCCGAAATGGTTGCGTTTTATTTTGTTCCCAAAATTAATTCTGTGGGAAGAATGACAAATGCGGAAAAAGCTGTTAAGCTTTTTTTAACAGATGATTATGACGAGGCTTTGAATATTGTTGATGAAATGCTTGATAATAACAGACTCAGAACAGAAACAGAGAGTAAAATTACTGCCGAAGTCATTAGTGCTATAGAATCAAATCCTAATATCAAAATGCAAAAAATACTTGTTGTTGAGGGGGAAAATTGGCATCCCGGTGTGATAGGAATTGTTGCAGCACGTATTAAAGATATTTACGGCAAACCTACAATGCTTATTTCATGCAGCGGTGATAATGCCAGAGGTTCGGGAAGAAGTATAGACGGTTTTTCAATGTGTGACGGTATCACATACTGCAAGGATTTACTTACAATTTTCGGCGGTCACCCTGCTGCGGCAGGCTGGTCGTTGCCCACAAAAAATATTCCCGCATTCAGAGATAAAATAAACGAGTATGCAGATAGCTTGTCAAATACGTTTTTTCCCGAAGTTAATATTGTCTGCAAGCTTAATCCTGCCACGGTAAGCTTGGATAAAGCACAAAGCCTTGCTTTGTATCTTGAGCCGTACGGCACGGATAATCCCACTCCCTTATTCGGATTTTATAATGTAACTCTTTGCGGCACTTTGTCGATGTCGAGAGGAACGCATTTGAAAGTGTTTGTTTCCAGAAATTGCCCCGAAATTCAGGTTCTTTTCTTCAAAACAAGACCGGAGGATTTTCCGTATGTTAAGGGAGATTTGCTGAATATTGCGGCTACTCTCGAAACAAATGAGTATAATAATAAAACCGAGCTTTCAATTTATGGTAAAGACATTTGTTTCGCTAATGTTGATTATGAAGCCCTTTTGAAAAGCAGACAGATATTTGAAGAATTTATGTTGGGTAAGCCTATGACCGATGAAATGAAAAACGAGCTTTTGGTAACACGTGACGATTTTGTTGTTGTGTACAAATTTTTAAGGAATAACGGAGGCTTTAAATTTGCACCCGATATTCTGCATTATAGAATAAATAACAATAAAATCAATTACGGTAAGCTTGTGCTTATTCTCGAGGTTATGAAAGAGCTTAACCTTATCACGATGAACCCGACAAATTCAAATCTTAATATAGAGGTGGTAAAAAATCCGCCTAAGGTAGATATCCTTTCGGCAAAGGTTTTGAAAGGTTTAGGAACTGTAAGAAAATAACTTGAACATTTATACTTGTCTAATTTGTTCAACTTATTTCCCAACAGTTCCTTAATATAGAATAATTGGATACAGAGGTGTGTTTATTATGGCTGCAAACAGAAAGTATTATCAGGATTATGAGGAACTTTGTGAGCTTTTGAATAAAAGTCCCGCCGATTATAACCTTGAAAAGATTGAAAGAGCTTACCGTTTGGCTGAGAAAATGCACGGTGACCAGAGAAGAATTTCAGGTGTGCCGTACATTCTGCACCCAACGTCCGTAGCCTGTATAGTTGTAGATTTGGGTATGGATACCGACTCGGTAGTTGCTGCACTGCTTCACGATGTTGTCGAAGATACTCCCGTAACCATTGAAGAGGTAACGGAGCTGTTCGGAGCTGACGTAGCTCATCTTGTCAACGGTGTTACTAAAATAAGTAAGATTGCCTATACATCACGTGAGGAACGTCAGGCTGAGAATGTCAGAAAAATGCTCATTGCTATGGCGGACGATATCAGAGTTATCATTATCAAGCTTGCCGACAGACTTCACAATATGCGTACAATCGACTGTATGAAAGAGCAGAAGAGAAGAGATATCGCCCTCGAAACTATGGAGGTTTTCGCTCCGATTGCTCATCGTCTTGGTATTAAGGCTATTAAGGACGAAATGGAGGACTTGTCACTTCAATATCTCGACCCCGTAGGATATAAGGAGATTGAAACGCATCTTCAAAATATTATGTCGGACGGTCAGGGATTTATCAATAAGATTATGGAGCAGATATCAAATCGTGTTGCCGAGTACATTAAAGACGCTAAGGTCAGCGGTCGTGTAAAAAGCATTCACGGCATTTACAAGAAGCTTATTATTCAGGGCAAGTCACTTGAAGAAATTTATGATATTTACGCTGTTAGAGTAATTGTAGATACAGTGGTTGACTGTTATAATGTATTGGGAATTATTCACGATATGTTCCAGCCTCTTCCGAATCGTTTCAAAGATTACATTTCAACTCCGAAGCCGAATCTTTATCGTTCGCTTCATACAACAGTAATAGGCTCTGACGGTGTTCCTTTTGAGGTTCAGATAAGAACTCAGGAAATGCACCAGACCGCAGAGTACGGTATTGCCGCACATTGGAAGTACAAGCTTGGTATGTCGAATAAGAGTTCAATGGACGAACAGCTTGCTTGGATTAGGCAGATGCTTGAAAATCAGGCAGACAACCACGACCCGACAAGACTTATTAAGGATATCAAAACAGATCTTTCTTCCGACGAAGTATTTGTTTATACTCCTAAGGGTGAATTAATTAATCTTCCTATGGGTTCAACAGTAATTGATGTTGCCTATGCAATTCACAGTGCAGTTGGAAATCGAATGCTTGGTGCTAAAGCCAATTACAGAATTGTGCCGATTGATTATGTCGTTAAAACAGGTGACATTATAGAAATTATTACAGGTAAAGAGGGAGCTGTAGGACCCAGCCGTGATTGGCTTAAAATTGTTAAGACAAGCGACGCAAGAAATAAAATCAGACAGTGGTTCAAGCGTGAAAAACGTGAAGAGAACATTGTTTTGGGTAAGGCAGAGTTTGAAAAGGAATGCAAGAAGAATGGCTTCGACCTTAACGAAAAAGAGCTTGAAGCTATGATGGAGCCTATCCTCCGCAAGAAAAATATTCCGTCAATGGATCATTTTTATGCGTCTATCAGTTACGGTGGTACTGTTCTTTGGAAGCTTATGCCGAGAATGAAAGAAGAGTACACAAAGATTCTAGAAGAGCGTAAAAAAGCAGAAGGTGTCGAAGAAGAATATGTTGTTCCAATTGTTGAGGATAAGCCTAAAACGAAGATTTCAAAGAGCGGTGTAATAATCGACGGTATGGACGATGTTGACATTAAGCTTTCAAAATGCTGTACGCCTCTTCCGGGTGACGATATTATCGCATTTATTACAAAGGGTCACGGAATTTCCGTTCACAAGAGAACTTGTCTGAATGTTCCGAAGAATATCGAAGATGCCGAAGACCCCACACGCTGGATTTCAGCAAGGTGGTCGGATTCAATCAGCAATTCTTTCAGAACGGTAGTTGAAATTCAGGCATACGACCGCACGGGTCTTGTTGCCGATTTGGCAGGTCAGCTCGGAAATATGCACATCAATATTCACAATATGAGTTCAAAGAACATAGGCAACAGTCTTGCTATGGTAACATTTGACATTACCGTTAAGAATAAGTCGCATCTTCGTGACATTATTTCACGTCTTAGTTCGGTAAGAGGAGTTATTTCGGTTGAAAGAACAAACAGGTAGAATAATGCGTAATTGTGACGGTCGAAGGTTTATCGGTTGTCAAATGGTTTTGTTTGAGTGTCAGGGTTTTAAATTTAACTGTGGAATATTAATATTTTACTCTGATAAAGCTATATTGACCAAATGATAAAAATTATTTTTTGTTTACAGATATTTTTAATAGGAGTGAATAGCTTGAAAGCTGTTGTTCAAAGAGTAACATATGCGGAGGTTGCTGTAGACGGTGAAACCGTGGGCAAAATTGACGGAGGATTATTAATTCTTCTTGGGGTTCACGAAAACGACACCGAAAACGATGCGGACACCCTCGCTGCAAAAATCGCAAAGCTCAGAATCTTCACGGACGAAAACGACAAGATAAATTTGTCGCTTGAAGATATCGGAGGTTCTGTTCTGGTGATTTCAAATTTCACACTTTACAGCGATTGCAGCCACGGAAGACGACCTAGCTTTTTCTCGGCGGCACGTCCCGATAAGGCAGAACCGCTCTATGAGTACTTCTGCAAAAAGATAAGTGATAACGGCATTGACAATGTTCAAAAGGGAATTTTCGGTGCGGATATGAAAGTTTCGCTTCTCAATGACGGTCCCGTTACTCTTGTTGTAGATACGAACGATTTGAAATAAGTAGGTGATAAAATGATAAATGTTGAATACGTACAGGTTACGGAGCTTGCCACTAACTGCTATATTGTTACGGACAAAGCCACGGGCGACTGTGCCGTTATCGACCCCGGTGAGTTCAGTCCAACACTTGACAAGGCACTTTCAAAAATTGGTTACGATAAAATAAAACTGGTACTTTTAACTCACGGTCATTACGACCATATCGGCGGCACGAATGATTTGCTTGCAAAAACAAACAATAAAGCCGAAGCTGCAATATCGGAAAATGATGTTCCGTTTTTAAGTAACTCGTTTTTAAATCTTTCAAATTTCTTTACCGCAAAGCCGCTTGAAGATATTAAGTCTAATATAGTACTTCATGACGGTGATAAAATAACTCTCGGTGAAAGTGTGTTCACAGTAATCTCTACACCGGGGCATACAAGCGGCTCTGTCTGTTTTGTATGCGATGATAAGATTTTTTCGGGCGATACTCTCTTTTACCGCTCTCACGGCAGGACAGACTTCCCAACAGGCGATGAAAAAGCTATGCTTGATTCACTGAATAAGCTTGCAAACCTCAGCGGAAACTATACCGTATATCCCGGTCACGATATGTCAACCACGCTTGACAGCGAACGAAAATACAATCCCTATATAGGAAATAATTTTTATGATAATATATATTAATAACCATACATTTCATTATGAAGTGGAAAATCTTACAAGACTGTTTTTCCCGAATACAAAGCTTGAAGTAGTCAAGGATATTCCCGAAACATTAGTACCTCCGTATGTATATACGGCACTTGCGGAAAATGATAACTCTGTAGAAATAACCGTTGACGTTAATATTGACGAATATCACAAACGTTCCGAAAAAACATTTTCTGCGGATAACGATAATTTGGAGCTTGAAATGGCATTAATGCTTTTTGAGCATTTTACCAAGCTTACCGATGTAACTCCGCCGTGGGGAGTTCTTACCGGAGTTCGTCCGATTAAGCTTTTCAGAAGACTTGCTAAGGAAAACGACTTTGACTACGCTGTCGATTATTTTATCAATAAGTTTAAGGTCAGTGAGGAGAAAACAGCTTTGACAATTGAAACGGAAAAGAACGAACGGGCTATTCTGGAATTGTCGCAGGATAATTCCTATAGCTTGTATATTTCAATTCCGTTCTGCCCGAGCCGTTGTAGTTATTGTTCGTTTGTTTCGGCTTCGGTTGAGAGAACTAAGCATTTGGTTGAGCCGTATGTTGAACTTTTGTGTAACGAACTGAAAGCAACAGCGGAGTATGCTAAAAGACTTAATCTTAGGCTTGAATCGGTGTATATGGGCGGAGGTACTCCCACAACTCTCAGTGCCGAACAGATGAGAAAAGTTCTCACAACCGTAAACGAACATTTTGACTTGTCGGATTGCCGTGAATTTACTGTTGAAGCAGGTCGTCCCGATACCATTACAGAGGATAAGCTTAAAGCAATTTCGGAGTGCGGAGTTGACAGAATCAGCATAAATCCACAAACTCTCAATGACGAGGTTCTGAAAAATATCGGCAGACGACACACCGCCCAACAGGTGATTTCAACATTTGATTTGGCACATAAATATAATTTCAATCATATTAATATGGATTTGATTGTAGGCTTGCCCGGCGATACGTTTGAAAGCTTTAAGTCAACTCTCGATAAAATCACGGAGCTTTCGCCTGAGAGTATAACCGTTCATACACTTTCTATGAAACGTGCGTCTACACTTACTATGAACGGAAAAACTCTCGATAAACAGGAAGCCGAAACTACGGCAAAAATGCTTTCGTATGCAAATAAAAAACTCCACGAAAACAAATACTATCCGTATTATCTTTATCGCCAGAGCCGTATGGTTGGCAATATGGAAAACACAGGTTGGTCAAAGGTCGGCAAAGAGGGTATTTACAATGTGTTTATTATGGACGAAACACATACAATTCTGGCTTGCGGTGCAGGTGCTGTAAGTAAACTTAAAGACAGTAAAACAGATTCTTTGGAACGCATATTTAACTACAAATATCCATACGAATATATAAATAGCTTTGAAGAAATTCTAAAACGCAAGGAAAGGATTGAGTCTTTCTATGCAGACCATAGTTAATTCATACCGAAGATATGCACTCACTTTGGATAAAATCAATAAGTATGCCGAAAAAGATCCCGAGGGGTTTGTGCTTATGGCAGAAAATGCTTACAGATCCGATATAAGAGAAATTGCAAAAAGTATTTTAAACTCAAAGCACCGTTGTAAAGTAATTATGCTTGCGGGACCGTCCGCTTCGGGAAAAACCACAACTGCTCATATGCTTCAGGAGGAACTTGCAAACCTCGGCAGCGGCTCGGAAATTATCTCAATGGATAATTTTTATCTGGGAGAAGAAAGAGTTCCAAGAACTCCGGAGGGGAAACCCGATTTTGAGGCGGTTAATGCTTTGAATGTTACGCTGATAGAAGAGTGCATTTCAAATCTTTTGCAATTTGGACAATGCGATATTGCACAGTTCGACTTTGCAACAAGCTGCCCTAAGGATCAAACCGTGAGAATTAATCTTAACGGCGATTCTATCGCAATCATTGAAGGCATTCACGCACTCAACCCGATTTTCACAAAGCATATAAAATCCGTTACGGGTCTTAAAAAAATCTACATAAGCGTAAAGCAGGGCATAAGAGAACCCGGACATACCGGCTACCTGCTTACCGCCGCCGAACTGCGTCTTTTCAGACGTATTGTGCGTGATTACAAATTTAGGGGCAGCAGTGCGGAACATACTCTCGGAATGTGGGAGAACGTCCTGTTCGGGGAGAAGAAATATATTGTACCGTATAAATATTCGGGAGATATTACAATTAATTCAATTCATATTTATGAACCGTGCATTACCGCAGCGGAAGCTGTACCTATATTAAGCGAGGTCACGGAATCGAGCGAAGAATATGCCTATGCACAGTATCTTATCGAGCGTGCGGCAAAATTCAGTTCCATTTCTGAAAAGTATGTGCCGGAAAATTCGCTTATGCGTGAATTTTTGGGCAACGGAAAGTATAAATATTAATAAATATTTATATCGCTTTTTGGACAAAATACAGAAATGTTAAATGTCATAAAAAATTTACATTTTATTCTATATTTTACTGCTTAAAAGTGTTATAATGTATTCGCATTTTATACTTGTAATTGTAATTAGTAGAATTTATTAAAGTAGAAAAAAGGAGGATTTTAAAATGAGTTTTTTAGATGACGTAATCGTAAACGCAGCTGCTGCATTTGATACAGTTGGCAAGATGGCTAATGATGTCGTAGACAGATCTAAGGTGAGATTTTCATCTGCAGAGCTTAAGAACAAGATTTCCACTCAGTTTGAAACACTCGGCAGATACATTTACGATACGCATGAGTCGGGCAACACAGACCCCTCTGTTGTTAATCAGTACGTTGGCGAGATTACGGTTCTTATCAGCGAGCTTAAGACTTTGCAGGATACTTTGAACGTTGCAAACGGCAAACTTGTTTGTCCGAGATGTGCCTGCACGAATTCAAGCGACAGCCTTTTCTGCAAGAAGTGCGGAACTTCCCTTGATTTCAGCAATGCTTATACTGTAGGCTCTCAGCCGCCGGCACAGCCTGCTCAGGAGGAGAAGCCGTCGGAAGCTGAGATTGCAGACGAAGCAGCTCCCGAGCCGAAGGACGAACCCAAGGCAGACGAATAATTTTTTGCGTTAATAACCCATAAAGGTAATACGTTGCAGACGTAACGTATTACCTTTAGTTTGGTTTAATAATATTAAAGTTTTAGAGATAAAGTATTTGAAAAGAGGAGTTTGTTTGAAGAAAAAGAATAAGGCGAATAAAAAACAAAGCTTTATACTTGGTGCGGCGATTTTATCATTTTGCCTTTTGGTGGTAAAAGTAATCGGAATGCTCTATAAGGTAAGCTTATCAAGGCTTTACGGAGAAGTCGGTGCAGGTCTGCTCAATAATGCCTATGAATTGTACACTCCGTTATTCACGCTTGCATCGGCAGGATTCCCTATTGCGGTTTCCAGAATGGTGTCCGAAAATATGTCAAAGGGAAGATATAAGGATATAAAACGTATAAAAGACGTTGCTGTACCGTTCTTTATTATTTCGGGTATAGTGTGTTTCCTTTTGATGATTTTGTTCAGCTTTTTTTACGTAAGAATAATTGATGCCCCCGACTCCTTTATTTCTATGCTGGTGCTTGCTCCCGCTATCTTTTTCGGCTGCCTTGTATCCGCATATAGAGGTTATTACGAAGGTATGAGGAATATGGTGCCCACTTCGATTTCGGAGATTGTGGAAGCGTTTGTAAAGCTTTCGGTAGGTTATTCCTTTGCTTATTTTGTAATGAACTACGGAGAAAAGCTTTTCGGCATAACGGATAAAAACGACCTTTTAAAATATTCCGTTGCAGCAGCAATTTTCGGTATTACATTGGGTTCGTTCCTGAGCTTTATGTATATATTTTTGCGTTACAAAATCAGGGGTGACGGTATCACTGCGGAAATGCTTAAAAATTCACCACGTCCGAGAAGCAAAAAAGATACATTCGGTACACTTCTGCACACTGCAATTCCTATAGGTCTGGGTGCTCTTATTATGACCGCCGCCGGTACGGTTGACTCTGCACTTATTCAAAGAAGAATTATCACTATGATGATGAAAAATCCACAAGCACTGCTTAGTCAGTACGGTAAATTAATCCCTACAGAGTATGTAGACGGCGGAGTAGTTCATACATACCTTTGGGGTTGCTATGGGTATGCTCTTACTATTATGAATCTTGTTGTTACAGTTACTCAGGCATTCGGTACTACGGCTATGCCTAACGTCACGGACGCTTACACAAAGGGCAGCAGAGATTATTTGAAAAACAGTATTGAAACCGTTATGAGAGTGACGTTTGTATTCACACTTCCGGCAGGTCTTGGTCTTGCTGTGCTTGCCGACCCGATTATGCACGTTGTATACGGTTATACGGACGGTGTGGATATTTCCGTTAATATTCTCAGATTAATGGGAATTGCCGTTATTGTGTTCGCTGCCGCAACTCCTATGTGTAGTATGTTACAGGCTGTCGGAAGAGTTGATATGCCGCTTAAGCTTTATACAATCGGTATGATAATTAAGGTTGTTTCAAACTATATTTTCTGCGGTATTCCTCAAATTAACGTTCAGGGCGGAAGTATCGGAACATTGTTATGCTATACATTTGTAATAGTTGTGTCTATATATGTTTTGATAAAAGAAACGGGAATAGTCCCCAATTTTAAAGTGGCTGTTATAAAGCCGCTCCTTGCATCGATAATCTGTGCGGTGTCGGCTTGGGTATCGTACGAGATGATTTCAAGAGCTCTTCCGGTAGCTGTTTCAACAATACTTGCTGTGATAATTGCGTGTATTTTTTATGTTGTTTTCCTGCTTTTACTTAGAGCAATTACCAAAAATGATATCATTATGCTTCCAAAAGGAAACAAAATTGTAACTGTGCTTGAAAAATATCACTTAATAGGGTAAAATAACTATTTGTAATGAATTATTCGGGAGTTTTGAAAAATGGAGTTTGAGTTTAAGGAAAAGTATGACTTCGACGACCTTGTTGAGGTTGTCAGATGCTTAAGGCTTCCCGACGGCTGTCCGTGGGATAAGGAACAGACGCATAAGTCTATCAGACAGGATTTCATTGAGGAAACATACGAGGTTATCGAAGCTATAGACAATGAAGATACGGCACTTCTCCGTGAGGAGCTGGGCGATGTTCTCTTGCAGGTAGTATTTCACGCACAGATTGAACGTGAAAAGGGAGTATTCGATATTCACGATGTAGCCAATGACATCTGTCAAAAAATGATTGTCAGACACCCGCATGTGTTCGGTGATGTGAATGCCGACACTACAGATAAGGTGCTTGACAATTGGGATAAAATAAAAATGCAGACCAAGGAGCAAAGCACTCAGTCCGAAGCTATGGATAGTATTGCAAGGTCGCTGCCGTCCTTGATTCGTGCGTCAAAAATGCAGAAGAAAGCGGCAAAGGTAGGCTTTGATTTCGAGTGCCTTGACGATGCCGCAGCAAAGGTTACAGAGGAGCTTGCCGAGGTTAAGGCAGCTTGCGAAAGCGGAGATGAAAACGCAAAAGCCGAGGAAATAGGCGATTTGCTGTTTTCGGTTGTCAATGTTGCAAGATTTGCAGGTGTTGACAGCGAAAAGGCTCTTTATGATGCCTGTGAAAAATTCCTTGCACGATTTACAACAATGGAAAAATCGGCCGCTGATAACGGGGTTGATTTGAAAGATTTAAGTTTATCCGAGCTTGATTCCCTCTGGAATGAAGCTAAAAAATAAAACAAAAGCTGTTTAAATAAAAACAGTAAAACGGAGGATTTTTATTATGAATAGAACAGAATTAATCGCAGCAGTTGCAGAGAAAAGTAACTCTACAAAGAAAGATTCGGAGAAGATAGTATCTGCATTTTTGGATACTGTTGTTGAGGCTGTCGCAAAGGGCGAGAAGGTTCAGCTTATCGGCTTCGGAACATTTGAGCAGAGAATCCGCAAGGAGAGAAAGGGTGTTGACCCGAGAACTCATAAAGAAACCTTGATTCCAGAGAAGAAGGTTCCCGCATTCAAGCCGGGTAAGTCCTTTAAAGAAACCGTTGGCGGCAAGGGTGCAGATGACGAGGAAGAATAATTTCGTTATATGATTTTAGCGAGTGCAGGCTTTTTATTGAAGTCTGCACAGAATTTTATTCGGAGGATTATAAAATGAGATTGGATAAATACTTGAAAATATCGAGAATCATTAAAAGAAGAACCGTTGCTAATGAAGCCTGCGACGCAGGCAGAGTTCTTGTGAACGATAAGGTCGAGAGAGCGTCCTATGCAGTGAAAGTCGGAGATGTGATTGAAGTTCAGCTTGGTGCGAAGCCGCTGAAAGTTGAGGTTGTGAGCATAAATGAATATGCCAAAAAAGAGGAAGCTCCTTTGATGTACAAGGTCTTGCAGTAATATTTTAAATTACTCCTGCATAATATATATTATCATTATGTGGGAGTGTGAATTATGACAGAACAAAAACCAAAATCACCGAATGTTATAATGCTGGATAACAGATCAAAGCTCACCGTGTCGGGTGTGAATGATGTGGACAGTTTCGACGAAAGAGTTGTTGTTGCTTATACCGATTACGGTCAGTTGACTATTCAGGGCAGTGATTTGAATATATCAAAGCTTTCAACCGAAAGCGGAGAGCTTGCGATTGAGGGATATATTTCGTCACTTGTTTATACGGATAACCGACCAAACGAAAATATTTTTAAACGGCTTTTCAGATAAAACAGTAAGGCGGTGATTTTGTGCATTTATCTGTTTACAGACAAGGAGAAATATTTTACTTTGCATTTGTATTCGGAATATTGATAGGTTTATATTATGATTTTTACAGATTGCTTCGTTATCTCGGCTTTAAATCAAAATCCGCAGTAATAGCACAGGATATTATTTTTATGTCAACAACGGCGGTGATGTGCTTTTTGTTTGCACAAGTCACCGTGAACGGACACCTCAGAGCGTTTGTTGTTTTTGCACATTTGTTCGGTGCGGTTTCTTATAGATATTCAATCGGAATGTTGAGCGGCTTTGTTTTTAAGGGTATTGCCGGTTTTTTGAATTTTATCAAAAAACTTTCTACAAAATTCTTAAATCGCTTGCTGAAAATTACGCATAAAATTTTTGATAAACTAACGGCTGTTTATAGCAGAATTTTCAAATCTTTTGCAAAAAAATCAAGAAGTTTAAAAAAATTTGAAACAAATTGAAAATAGTGCTTGCAATTAAGGTGTAACATAGTGTATAATCATTTATTATAGGATTTATGTTTTTATCCGTTTTTTATTTGAAAAGGATTGGTCAATTTGAAAAAGAAAAAAACTTCCGACAGAAAAAGGCTTATCAGTGTCTTGCTTAGTGTGGGAATGATTGTATTTGCGTTTTATGCGGTTTTTACTCTTGTAAATCAGCAGATTGAAATTTCCGAAAAAAGGGAACAGCTGGAAAAGCTTCAGGGTGACATTGTGGTTCAGGAGGTAAAAAACGACGAACTCAAGCAGGTATATGAGCTTGAGGACGATGAAAACAACGCATACATCGAAAGAGTTGCCCGGGAGGAATTTGACTATTCAAAGCAAGGCGAAAGAGTTTTTATTAATATTGCGGGTGATTAATGTGCCGAGCGGTGCATATTACATAAATTATATTATGATAAGAGTGACAAAATTTGAGGGGGAACATTATATCGTATGCAAATTGAAGTAGGAAGTATTTTAGAAGGCAAGGTAACAGGTATTACAAAGTTTGGAGCATTTGTGGATTTATCGGAGGGCAAGTCGGGTATGATTCACATTTCCGAGATTTCCAACACTTATGTAGAGAATGTTTCCGATTTTCTTACCGAGGGTCAGACAGTAAAGGTAAAGGTTATTGCTGTGAACGAAAACGGTAAAATCAGCCTTTCAGTCAAGAGATTGATTGAGAACTCCGAGGATAACGGCGGCAAAAATGCCGTATCGAACGGAGGAAAGCCACCGTATCAGAAGCGTGGTCAAAGGAGTTCAAGAAATGACAGGAGCGAACGCAATGACAGACGGCAGAGTCAGCGTCCGTCTATGAAGAGTTCAAATTCTCCGGGTGATTTCGTTTGGAAAAAAACCGAAAATCCGACTTCTTTTGAAGATATGATGTCAAAGTTCAAGCAGCAGAGTGACGAAAAAATGTCTTCGCTTAAGCGTGGCAATGATAGCGTGCCGAGAAGACCTAGAAGAAAATAACGCAACAGAAAAAAGCACAGTTCGGTAAAGTATATTTCCGAATTGTGCTTGTTCTTTAAACAAAAAACTTGAATACATAAATAAAAATCGCGGCGAATATTATAAAACAAATTCCCATAATCAGAGAATTCACAATATCGTTATATTCTACCGGACCTGCTTTTTTCCTGTCAACAAGAATAGTCACGGTGCTGCCCTTTTTAGGAGGTTCGGAATGTTTAAGCTTGCTTTTTGTTTCATGGTTTTCACAGTTGAATTTATAGCTGTAAATAGGGTAGTAAAAGAACTGTTGGTTTTCCTTGTGGCGTTTTGACACTCTTACAACATCAATAATTTTCGCTTTGATTTCCATTACATTTTTCATTGAAGTCTTTTTTAATGCGTTAATCGAATAAAGAACATACCCGATTCCCAAACTTAAAAACGCAATTATCAAAAGTACCGACAGAATGGAAATAATATTTTTAACAAACATTCTGCTTATTGTAGAAAGTCTGAAAATAATATTTAAAAATAAAAACAATGCTCCTATTGTAGTAATAATTACAGACGAAGATTTTATCTGTTTTTTTAAATCTCTTTTTCGGAAAATAATATCTTTTTCCGGATAATAATAACACCCCAGTATTTGACCTTTCTGACAGTATGTACTAGTTTTCAAGGTCGCACGTTTTTCAATATCCTTGTACGTGAATGTAACATTTGTTTTCCAGTATTCGTCTGTTAAAAATCCATCATGACGTTCCTGAATTTTTTTGCTTGAAACTACACTGCATTTAACTGTTGCACAAGATTTGAATATTTTGTACATTGAAAACAATTCCCATACAACTGTTATAAAACACACTATAGTAATTATTGTGGAAATTATCATTTAAAAAGACCTCTCCGAATTATTTTATACTATAATCTATTGTAAGAGTGTCTATTGACGATTCAAGTTGTCTTACAGAAATACCTGCCGAAGAAAGCATTTTTTTTGAAGCAATATTCAAAGGAGTGTTGGCATATTTATCCGAAAGATATATAACCTCGGTAATGCCCGATTGAATGATAGCCTTTGTACATTCGTTGCAGGGGAAAAGAGAAACGTAAATTCTCGCCCCTCGAAGGTTTCTGCCTGTTGCGTTGAGAATTGTATTAAGCTCTGCGTGAACCACATAGGGATATTTGGTATCCTCACCCTCACGAGCCCACGGAAATTCATCGTCCGAACAGCCTATAGGAAAACCGTTGTAGCCCGTTGACAGAATAATATTGTTTTCATCTACAATGCACGCTCCGACCTGTGTGTTCGGGTCTTTGCTTCTCTTTGATGCAAGCAACGCAACGCCCATAAAATATTCGTCCCACGAAATATAATCTTTTCTTTTCATAAGAAAAATCCTTTCAAAATAAACTTATGCAATCTAAGTATAACACAATCCGACAGCAATAACAATAAGTTTTAGGATATAATTTACATTTTTTTAAATTCCTTAAAATATGTAATTTTGGCATATTCCTAATCTATAAAAAATTTTTTTTAAAATCTCGTAACAACTGTTGAAATCGTGAGAGTTTTATACTATAATATAAGATGTCTAAATTGGCAGAAATATGAATTCTGTCACTGCGGTAATTTATAAGCAAGGAGTGAAAGAAATGTTAGAAAATTTAAAGCTTGGCTTGATTATTCTTCTAACAGGTATTGTAATCGTTTTCACAGTTCTTATTTTGCTTATCGGAGTTATTAAGTTGTACTCTTCACTGGTTGTGAGTATTCAACAGACTATTGACGAAAAGAAACATAAGAAAGCGGAAGACGAAAGCAAGAAGGCTGAAGCTGCTGTAGAACCCAAAATTGTTGAAACAGTGGCGGCAGAACCCGAACAGCCTGTCGATGACGGCACTGTGCCGGGAGAGATTGTTGCGGCGATTGCTGCGGCTGTCGAAGTGATTTTCGGCGAGGGCAGCATCAAAATCAAATCAATCAAGAAGTCGTCAAAAAGACGTTCGGTGTGGAAATCGGCCGGTGTGGCTGAAAATACCCGCTCTTTCTAATCAGTAAAATAAAGGAGAAGTGGTAGCTTGGAAATTTTAACAAAATTATGGGAATCCATTCTGGGTATCATTGCCGATTCCGCATTTGGAGCATTGGACTGGCGAAATTATGTAATGATTCTCATATCGTTTCTATTGATTTATCTGGCAATTCATAAGCAATATGAGCCTTTGGTTCTTCTGCCTATTGCTGTGGGTATGCTGCTCGTAAACCTTTGTCCCAGCATTGCTCTGGGAGGAAAAACCGAATTGATTCCCGTTGATGTTTATAATGCACAACATCCGGGAGAAGTTGTCACGTATGCAAAAACAGTACTTGACGGTGTCACATACTACAACAAACCAACCTCGGGCGGTTTGCTGTACTACCTTTATCAGGGTGTTAAGCACGGAATCTATCCGCCGCTTATCTTCCTTGGTATCGGTGCAATGACAGACTTCGGTCCGCTCATTTCCAACCCTAAGAGCTTTATTCTTGGTGCAGCTGCACAGATTGGTATTTTCATCACATTTATCGGTGCTATACTTTTAGGGTTCAGTCCCACAGAAGCAGGTGCTATCGGTATTATCGGCGGTGCGGACGGTCCTACGGCTATTTATGTGACATCTAAGCTTGCTGAATCTCTCTTAGGTCCTATCGCAGTTGCGGCTTATTCGTATATGGCTTTGGTGCCGATTATTCAGCCGCCGATTATGAGGCTTCTCACCACCAAAGAGGAGAGAAAAATCAAAATGACTCAGCTTCGTCAGGTTTCAAAGCTTGAGAAAATTTTGTTCCCGATTATCGTAACGGTAATTGTTGCATTGCTTCTGCCCGATGCAACAACGCTTGTAGGTATGCTTATGTTCGGTAACCTGATGAAAGAGTCGGGAGTGGTTGACAGAATCGCAAAGACAGCTCAGAACGAGCTTATGAATATTATTACAATATTCCTTGGTATTTCCGTTGGTTCAACAGCTACCGGTACAGTATTCCTTACACCAAAGACACTTGGTATCATTGCTCTCGGTTTGTTTGCATTCTGTATGGGTACATCTTGCGGTGTACTCTTCGGAAAGATTATGTGCAAGGCTACGGGCGGTAAGGTAAATCCGCTTATCGGTTCGGCAGGTGTATCTGCTGTTCCTATGGCAGCAAGAGTTTCTCAGAAAGTTGGTCAGGAGGAGAATCCGTCTAACTTCCTGCTTATGCACGCTATGGGTCCGAACGTTGCAGGTGTAGTAGGTTCAGCTGTTGCGGCAGGTGTATTGCTCAGTATTTTGGGTTAATTTAATACTTGAATTTTAGAGTGTCCTTTCGGGGACACTCTTTTTAATGCGGCGGACAACGTCCGCTTGAAATACATGTAGATAGTTTGTTGTATCCTTAACTTTTATTACCCGACCAAAAGTAATTACTAATTATTCTTTGGTTTAATTATACTCGAAAACGTTAAGGAACTGTCAGAAAATAACTTGAACATTTATACTTGTCTAATTTGCCCTGTGTGTCGTTACAACACCTTGAAATACGTCAGTATTCCTGCGGTGTAATTGTTCAACTTATTTCCCAACAGTTCCTAAGATTTACCGCCAATATTTTAAAAAATCGAGATTTTTTAAAAACCTCTCCGTCAGCCTTACGTCTGACACCTCCCCTTTCAAGCAATGTCATCAATTTAGCGTAATATACACTAATATCGTTTTTCTAAATGACTGAATTTTAGCGGATAAAAAGTATCAAAGACAATATTATGCTTAATTCGTTTTTTCTTAAGTTGATGACATTGCCCTTTCAAGGGAGGCTTTTTTGGTTCTCAATATGTCAAAGTCGCCCCTGAAAGGGGAGATGTCCGCAGGACAGAGGGGTTAGGTGAATTTGCTAAATCTTACTGCTCATTAGTATAATATGTTTTAATAAAAGTATTTGATATAAGTTTTATTGTACGAAAAATTGGTCGAAAATTTAATCATTAAATTAAGTTTCGGTCGGGTTCATGAAGTAAGGGCTAAAATTAACTGTCTTGACGTGTAAAAAAAGAAATTTTGTTTAATAAAATCGTCAAATATTAATTTTATATCGCCGAAAATTAAACGAATTCAGAAAATTTTTGCAAGATTTGAAAAAAGTCTTGCATTTTTGCTCGTTATGTATTAAAATAATAAACAGATAAATATTACAGTGTTTTGGAGGCAATCATTATGAAATGTTATTCAGAAATGAACAAAGAAGAATTGATGTCCGAAAAGAATGCTCTCGAAGCAAAGTACAAAGAATTTAAGAGTGCAGGCTTGAAGCTTGATATGTCAAGAGGTAAGCCCGGAGTTGAGCAGGTGGATATTTCTATGCCTATGCTTGATGTTATTCACTCTTCAAGCGAATGCTACACAGACGAAGGATTAGATTGCCGTAACTACGGTTTGCTTGACGGTATTCCGGCTATGAGAAAGATTTTTGCCGATATTCTTGAGGTTGACGTTGAAAATGTGTTTGTAGGCGGTAACTCTAGCCTTAACCTTATGTTCGATACTATCACTTGTCTTATGACACAGGGCATTGCAGGCTGCGAGCCGTGGATTAAGCAGGAGGGTATCAAGTTCCTCTGTCCCGTACCGGGTTACGACCGTCATTTCGGTATCACGGAGTTTTACGGTTTTGAGATGATAAACATTCCTATGGATAAGAACGGTCCCGATATGGATCTTGTTGAGAAGCTTGTTTCTTCCGATGAAAAGATTAAGGGTATCTGGTGCGTTCCGAAGTACTCAAACCCGACAGGTATTACTTACTCCGACGAGGTAGTTCGCCGCTTTGCCGCTTTGAAGCCTGCCGCTAAGGACTTCCGCATTATGTGGGATAACGCTTACGCTATCCACGATGTAACCGATAACGGCGACAAGCTCCTCGGTCTTATGGAAGAGTGCAAAAAGAACGGCAACGAAGACCTCCCGATTTTCTTCACATCAACCTCCAAAATCACTTTCCCGGGTTCGGGTGTTTCGGCAATGGCAAGCTCCGCAAACAATATGAAAGTGTTCAAGAACAGATACAAGTATCAGACTATCGGCTACGATAAGATTAACCAGCTCAGACATCTTCGCTATCTTAAGGATACGGACGGTCTTATCGCTTATATGGATAAGCACAAGGCTATTATTGCACCTAAGTTCAAGTGCGTTCTCGATATGCTTGAGAACAACGTTAAGGCTACGGGTATTGCAAAGTGGGAGAACCCCAACGGCGGTTACTTTGTAAGTATTGACGTTCTCGACGGCACTGCAAAAGAGGTTGTAAGACTTTGCAAGGAGGCAGGTGTTGTTCTTACAGGTGCAGGTGCAACATATCCTTACGGCAAAGACCCCAAGGACAGCAATATTCGTATTGCACCTACTTATCCAAGCGTTGAAGAACTTGCAATGGCTATGCAGATTTTCTGTGTATGCACAAAGCTTGCTGCTGTAACTAAGCTTTTGGGTTAATTATAATGTTAATAAAATGAGTTAAAAAAGTGATGGTTTTCTGAAATTTTAAGTGTTTTTCAATAAATTTAAAATTTATTTGTCACAATCCTGTTCTTTTTATTGACTTTTATAAAAAAAAATCTTATAATAACTCTGTTACGGTTTGTATTTATACGGTAGCAGAGTTATTTTAACGTAACTCTTCCGACTGCCAACGACGGACGAAAATCGCACACGGAATTTTTGTGTACGGTAACTTTTGTTGCCTGCGTCAAAAGTTTTTCCTAAGGAGAGTTCACCGAACCATATATTGCGGTCGGAAATACCGAATTTTTATTGAGTGAGATTTGAACAGACAGAATATTATACTTTTTAAAATATATCGGTATTAAATTACGTTATTTACAAACATTAAAATCACGGAGGTTATACGCATGAAAAGAGTTGCAAAACCCGTATTCTTCATTCTTGCCGTTCTTATCATAGCCTTGGCGGTTACGTCCGTATTCGGTATCGATACGCAGTACGGTGATATCGTAATCACCCGAATCAAGGGCATAGACGACATCAGATGGGGAATAGACATCAAGGGTGGTGTCGAGGCTACTTTCCAGCCTGCGGATGGTGTTGACGCTACACCGGAGCAGCTTGAATCGGCAAAGTCTGTAATTGAAACCCGTATGGTTGCCAACAACATCACAGACTATGAGCTTTATGCCGATACAAGCTCTAACAGAATTATTGTAAGATTTCCTTGGAAAGAGGAAACTACAAACTACGACCCTAACGAGGCGATTGAGGAAATTTCCGCAACCGCAACACTTACTTTCCGCCCCGGCAACAGTTACGAAACTGTTGACTATGCCGAAGACGGTACACCTGTGATGAAAACTCCCACAGGTGAAACTGCTGAAACCGTTCTTCTCGACGGCTCGCTGGTTGAGAGTGCTCAGGCAGGCGTTATTAACGATAACGGTAAAACAGAGTATGTAGTATCGCTTGAGTTCAACAGTGAGGGTGCAGAAGCATTCAAAGAGGCTACAACAACATATCTCAACCAGACTATCTCTATTTGGATGGACGATATTATGCTCTCTTACCCGACTGTAAACAGTGTTATTTCCAACGGCAGTGCTCAGATTAGCGGTAACTTCACCGCAGAAGAAGCTACAGCACTCGCTACAAAGATTAACGCAGGTGCATTGCCTTTCTCTCTTGAAACAGTAAACGCCGGCTCTATCAGCCCGACGCTCGGTTCTAACTCGCTTTATGCAATGGGTGTTGCAGCTGTTATCGCACTTGTATTCATTGCATTGTTTATGATTATCGTATTCAGAATGCCCGGCTTTGTTGCAGTTATTGCCTTGCTCGGTCAGCTTGCAATTACAATTATGGCTGTTTCGGGTTACTTCCCTGTATTCAACAGCTTCACAATGACTCTCCCCGGTATTGCAGGTATGATTCTTTCAATCGGTATGGGTGTTGACGCTAACATCATTACAGCAGAGAGAATCAAGGAAGAACTCAAAAAAGGAAAATCTGTTGACAGTGCTATCAATGCAGGTACAAAGAACAGCTTGTCGGCTATCATTGACGGTAATGTGACAGTTGTAATTGTTGCTGTTATTCTTATTCTCGTATTCGGTCCGTTCAATATGCTTTCGTTCATTTTCGGACTTTCTACAACAGGTTCTATTTACGCATTCGGTTACACACTTCTTATCGGTGTTATCTCCAACTTCATTATGGGTATCGGTGCGGCTCGTCTGATGCTTAAATCCATTTCCGGATTTAAAATTTTCAGAAATCCCAAACTTTATGGAGGTGCTAAGAAATGAATGAAAAGAAATTAGATTTTTTCAGTAAAAGAAAAATTTTCTTTGGCATATCCATTGGACTTATCGTAATAGGTATCATTTTTAACTTTATTTTCGGTATTAATCTTGACATTCAGTTCACAGGCGGTTCTATGATATCCTACACATACAACGGCAGTTTGAACGAGTCCGAGCTTAAAAGTTTAGTGCAGGAGATTACTCCCGACAATCAGGTTTCGTTTTCAATCTCAAAAAATCTTGCGGGCAACAACGACAAGGGCGACGGCTACTACTTTACGGTTCAGTTCCCCGGAACAGACCAAATTGATACTGAGGTTCAGTCAACCATCCTGCAAACTCTTGAAGAGAAGTACCCCGACAACAATTTTGAACTTAGTGAGTTCACATCTGTTGACCCGACAATGGGTACAAAGTTCTTTGTAAAGTGTCTTACTGCGGTTGCAATTGCTTGTATTCTTATGGTGCTTTATGTAACACTCAGATTTAAGAAAATCGGCGGTATGTCCGCAGGTGTAATGGGTCTTGTTGCACTTCTCCACGATATAATTATTGTATATTGTGTATTTGTAATATTCCGAATGGATATAGACAGTAACTTTATCGCAGTTATCCTTATGATTCTCGGTTACTCTCTTAACGATACAATCGTTATCTATGACCGTATCAGAGAGAACAAGGCTAAAATGGGTCCCAAGATTTCTCTTGAAGATGTATATAATTTGAGTATGACACAGTGTATCAGAAGAACAATCTTTACATCTATCACAACTCTTGCAGCTATCACATCTGTATATGTGGTTTGCCTTGTGTATAATATTGCATCAATTCAGAGTTTTGCTCTTCCGATGATGTTTGGTGTTATTTCGGGTTGTTATTCTTCAATTTGTGTTGCAACTCCGCTTTGGGTTATTTGGCAGCTCAGAAAGAAAGAGAAAGCTTCAAACAAAAAATAAGCGGACAACGGCGGACAACGTCCGCAGGAAAATGGTAAATCTTTTTAATCTTGAGTATAAGTTCCTCTATTCTAATAAAAAGAATAGGGGAATTTTTGTAAACATTAATGTTTACTTATTGACGGCAGACTAAAAAAATGTTAAAATATTCTATAGAAGTACCGAATTAGGAAGTGATTTTTTGATACTGGAAGCTTACGCTTGTTCCGATGTTGGTGTGCAGCGTCCCGAAAATGAAGATAACCTGTATTTCAACGGCTTGATTAAAGAGGAAGCCGACCAATCATTCAAGTATTATGAAAAGATAACCGTAAAAAAGAACCGTGCGGTGTTCGGAGTTTTTGACGGTATGGGTGGTTATGCCAAGGGTGAACACGCTGCGTATATTACTGCCGATACAGCCAAAACATTCTTTAAAGATAATAAAAGCGGCAATTCCGAAGAGCTGTTAAAAAAAATATGTGTTGAAGCGAATACAAAGGTATGCGATGAAATAAAGAACGATTCCGGGCAAAGAATGGGTGCTACTCTTTCGATGCTTTATTTTGAGGGCAACAAATACAGCCTTTGCAATGTCGGTGACAGTCCGATATACATTATGCGTAAGGGTGAGCTGAAAAGAATTTCCCTTGAGCATACGGAAGCCGCTACCTATATAAAAATCTACGGTGAAGCTCCTCCGAAAGGTAAAAAGTTTCCCTTAACTCAGCATATAGGAATGTCCGAAAATTTAGCACGTTTAAATCCATACTGTATAACGGATAATATTATGGAAGACGATATATTTATGATTTGCAGCGACGGTCTTACCGATATGCTTGATGATGCGGAGATAAGCCGTGTTATAAATTCAAGCCGTCCGCTTTCGGGTATAGGAAAGATACTTTTGAACAATGCTATTGACCGTGGCGGTAAGGATAATATAAGCTTTGTTCTTATTAAGGCGACAGATGTTTCCGAAATAGAACTGCCCAAGAGAGAAACTCCTAAAACCGAGTCTGTTCCCGAAACGAAGAAAGAACCAGAGGTTAAGGCGAAAAGTAAAAAATCCGAAGTCAAAACTAAAAAGGAAAAATCGGAAAAGAAATCCGATAAGAAAAAAGAACTTGATGCTGAGGAGCTTTCCGAACGCAAGGCTGCCGGAAAAGTTATTGTGGGAACGATTTTATTTATAATTGTACTTGCTGTTATTTCATTCATTAAAATATCAGATTCTAATGCTAACAGTTTTGATAATGTTGATACACAAGATTCGCCCGAAAGTCAAGTAACCGATATTCAGTGAAATAGATTATAGGATTGTTATAC
>CACWTQ010000019.1 GCA_902763835.1 uncultured Ruminococcus sp.
AATTATACCACATTTGGAGCGTCTGTGCCTTTTTTATTTCTGATTTTTTCAGATTTTATCGGGGTCAATTAGTGATTTTTGGGTGGGAAGTTTAAGTTACAAATTACAACAAACTTGATTTACAAACTTCAATATGATACTATCTATAAATAAGCAAAAATTCATTTTATGAACCTCCTCCGTCAGTCTTGCGGCTGACACCTCCACTTTCAAGGGAGGCTTTTTTGATTCTCAATATGTTAAAGTCGCCTTTGAAAGGGGATCTGTCCGCAGGGCAGAGGGGACAATATAAAAAATGTTTTGTTAATTATAACGAATTATTTAAAATTTTCTCAATTATAGATACTATATTAAAGGTGATATAATGAACTTAAAAATTGCAACCTACAATATTGCCGCAGGACTTAGCAACGGTTACTTTAAAAAGAAAAACTACTACAAAGCGGCTGATGTAATAAAATCCATAAATGCCGATATAATTACACTTAATGAAGTCGGAAAACCTCTGCCCGATTTCATAAAAGAGCATACCGATTTCATAGCCAATCATTGCGGCTACAAATATTTTATATTTGCGAAAGCCACAACCTACAGAGCATTCCCCTACGGAAACGCTGTACTGAGCAAATATCCGATTGAAAGCTCCGAGATTTACCCCATAAAAAAATTTGTGCAGCTGCTGCCCGGAATATACGAGCCGAGATGTATTTTATCGGTAAAAATATCAAGTGAAAAGCCTGTAAGAATTATCTGCACACATCTAGGATTATTTCCCGATGAACAGAAAATGGGACTTTTAAAGGTATCACAGCTTGTGAAAGCTTCCGAAATCCCGACTGTATTTATGGGAGATTTAAACATCAGCAATAACAATAAAATGTTTACACCTATTAAAAGTATTCTCAAAGATGCCTGTGAAATGCACGGTATTACTTTGAAAACTTATCCGTCCTTCAAGCCGAGAAAAAGACTTGACTATATATTTGTAACGGAAAATATTTCTGTTACCGACGTTAAAGTTGTAAACAATATTGCGTCGGATCATCTGCCGCTTGTGGCTAAAATAATTATATAATTTTAAAAACATCTTCTTTGAACCGACTGCTAAAGAAGATGTTTTATTTTGTGCTGTTTTGTTTTTCTTAAAAAACTCTTTGATAATACTTAAGACAGTGCTGTATAAACAACACTGTCTTAGGATTTACGCGCTGTAAGGGACTCGAACCCCTGACCTACTGGTTCGTAGCCAGTCACTCTATCCAGCTGAGCTAACAACGCATTTATTATTTTGTTTTTGCATTTCCTTGGTGCTTATATATAATAACACACTTTCAAAAAAAATGCAAGCCTTTTTTCAAAAAAATTTTTTATTTTTTAAAATTTGGAATTCTATCCTAAAAAAATAAACAATATCATTAAATCAAGTAAAAATAACCAAAAGCAGATGTACACTCTTATTGTAAAAAAAAGCAAAACCGTTTCGGAATCCTTCACGAAACGGTTTTGATATGATTAGGATTATTCTATTAACATGCTGTGCCAAAAAATATTACTCTTTCTTTCTGCTTGAAACAGCAATACCCAATACGCTAACCAACATAACCGCTGCAATCAATATCGTATAATGCTCGTCACCTGTTTTAAAAGGATTCTTTGAAACACTGCTTGTATTGCCGGAGTCTGTAGAAACAGTTACTGCTGTTTGCGGTGAAATATAAGTAACAGTACTTTGAACAGTCTGATTTTTTGAGCTGTCCGAATTTACGCTGCTTGTGTTTTTCGAGTTCTCCGAAACTGTATTTTCGGAAGTTGTTTCAGATACCGTTTCGGAAACTATTTCCGAAACGACCTCCGAGGTTACATCAGAATCACTGTCGGAATCGGAATCTTTTATATTATGGTCCGGCAAAACCGTCCATGTTCTGTTTACAAACTCAACACTTTCGGGCTTGCCGTCTTCTTTATCGCTGTGGAGTATAGTGGAAACTTTCAATTGATTTTGTTCATCGTTTGTAATGTATACAGTTAAATTGTATTTTGTATTATCATATCTAAATCTCTGATTATTTCCTGATTGATATCCATATCTTAACAAGGATTTATTCAAAATGTAAAAACAAAGTATGCTAAAATCGGACTTTATTTTCTTTTTTCAACAATCTTTAATTCTTATTATTTCTGTAGGTAAACTCGTTATTGAATTTCACTGATATTAGTATACACTAACAAAATCGTAAAGTCAAGCGAAAAACACAAAATTTTATTTTTCGGAACATTAAACAAATACTATTGGCTATGTGATATATTTATATTATATATCTATCGTACGTTATTTTGTTTTGCATATTTTTTTAACTTCAATGTATTAATTAACTAACATATATATTTATCAAGTACAATTCATCTTCAAAAAAACAGAACGCCGAATTTTGTCGGCGTTTCTAAAAATCAATTATTCTTAAAATTAGGCTGGTTCTTATCTCTTACACGTACCGCCTCTTCATCTTCATGACGAATCTGAGCACGCTTAATTTTACCGCTGTAGGTTTTTGGAAGTTCGTCCACAAATTCAATCACACGGGGGTATTTATACGGTGCTGTGGAGTGCTTAACGTGGTTCTGAAGCTCCTTAATAAGCTCCTCGCTCGGCTCGTACTCTTTCTTTATTACACAGGTTGCTTTTACAATCTGACCTCTTACCGGGTCGGGTACACCTGTAATCGCACATTCAATTACGGCATCATGTTCAAGCAATGCACTTTCAACCTCAAAAGGTCCTATTCTGTAGCCCGAGCATTTTATAACATCGTCGTTGCGTCCTACAAACCAATAGTAACCCTCGCTGTCACGCCATGCCATATCGCAGGTGTTATAGCACTTTCCGTGAAGAATTTCCGCTGTCATTTCAGGGTTAAGATAATATCCCGTAAACAAGCCTACAGGAGGATTGTTCTTAACGTCCATAACGCAGATTGAACCCTCTTCTCCTGTGTCTACTTCGTTGCCGTCATTGTCGAGAAGCTTGATATCATAGAGCGGTGACGGTTTGCCTGTTGAACCGATTTTAATGTCGTCCCACTGGAAATCGGCAAGAAGTACGGGTCCCTCCGACTGACCGAAGCCCTGATAAATATTATGACCCGTGAAACCGAACCACTTGGAATTAACCTCGGGGTTGAGCGGCTCGCCTGCCGTTGCCCAATGCTCAATTGAGGAAAGGTCGTAGCTTGCGACATCTTCCAGAAGCATAAATCTGTACATTGTAGGCGGAGCACAGAAAGTAGTTAGCTTATAATCCGACATTTTCTGCAAAAGATTTTTAGGCACAAACTTATCCATATCATACGCAAAGATTACAGCTCCGCAAATCCATTGACCATAAATCTTGCCCCAGCCGAACTTCGCCCAGCCGGAATCCGTAACGCTCATATGAAGCTTATCTTCCTGAACTTGCTGCCAGTATTTCGCTGTAATGATATGACCCAGAGGGTGTGCGAAGTTATGCTGAATCATCTTAGGCATACCTGTAGTACCCGATGTAAAATACACGAGCATAATGTCATTCCATTTGGTAGCCTGTTCGCCCGTGGGACGTTCAAACTTATCGGAATGCTTGGCTATCTCCTCTTCAAAGAACTCCCAACCGTCACGCTTTTCACCTACAACAATATGATGCTTGACCGTAGGAATTTCAGGGAGAGAATCCTCAACCTGCTTTATAACGAAATCATCGTTAAGACATACAAACGCACTTACCTTTGCGGCATTGCCACGGTAAACAATATCCTTTTTTGTAAGCTGCAAAGTACTCGGGATAATAACAGCACCGATTTTATTGAGAGCAACCGCACAAATCCAGTACTCCCAGCGGCGGCGGAGAATCATCATAACAACATCGCCTTTTTTAATTCCGATACTCTTAAAATAATTCGCAGCCTGATTTGAAAGCAGGCTTATCTCCTTAAATGTAAAGGTTTTTTCCTCGCCGTGGTCGTTGCACCAAACGAGAGCTCTTTTGTTCTCGTCCTGCTTTGCCCACTCGTCCACAACGTCGTAGCCAAAGTTAAAGTCTTCGGGAATATTGATTTTAAAATTCTGCTTAAAATCCTCGTAGGAATCGAATCCTATACGAGGTAAAAATCTGTTCAATAACATTTCTATATCCTCTTTTCTTACACAAATAAGTAAAAGTTTCAAACTTTATATTATTGCGTACTATTTATTCTGCATAAATTTACTTATTTAAAGCATTGCTAAGACCCGGATTTTATTATAGTACATTTCAAAATCAAAGTCAACATTTTCCTGAAATCATAACAAAAAGTTAATACACAATACACAATTGAACAAAAAACAATTATATAATGAAAAGTAAAGAATAGGAAATATTAGAATAAAGAAAAGTGAAATTTTGGAGGTTGGTTTAAATAGGAAAACAGATTAATTATTATATGGAATTTGAAACGTGGATTAAGCTTTGCGAAAAAGCTGTTGAACTCGGGTTTGAAATTGTTCGGGAGGATAATAATTCCGGTAAAGTCATTACAAGCGTTAATACGGATATTCTCACCGAAGAGAACGGCAACAGGTACTATTTTTATCTTCCCGAGGCAGGTGAACTGTCAATCGGAAAGAACGGCTTCGGAAAAGAGATTTTAGACCGTGGCTACACTGCTTGCAGCAACACTATTATAGAAACGGGATTTTCAAAATTTGATGACCTCAATAAAGAAATTCGTTCGGAAAGGCTTTTCATTCAAACAGGTTATTATAATGAAAACGGAGATTTCATAAACCGACCAGATTGTATCGATAAAAAATATAATGACATTGTGCGTTTTGTGAAAAAGCTTGCACCTTACACCGAGCTTAAGGAAATGAGGACTTCTTTAAATGAAGAAGATTATTTAAAAGAAATCGAGTATAAAATCAAACGGTACATATCTCCTTACTGCCTTGATTTTATCGAGAACAAAGGCTATAAGGCACGGTGATTTATTATGCAGATTATTAAAGATATACGGCTTTATAAAAGCGACATCGAAAACATTGACGGAAACAGTCTGCCCTCGGAATTTATGACAAAAGAGAATAATATTGTCATTTGCCGTATTGTTATGAAACTTCGTGAATACGGACTTGTTCTCGGGGAATTTCATCATTTGTACATAAATTTTACGGTGTGTGTTCCTCCCGACACCATTCAATTTTCAAAGAGAAGTATCGACCCGTATTACAAATGGTACAGATACGTTGACTTTGGTGTAAAGGAAGAGGATTTTAACAAGCTTGATACTTACAGTGCGGAATACTTTGCGGAGAAAGTTAAAACCGTACTTTGTGAAATGTTCGTCAAGAATGATTCAGACCTTGAAAACATCAAAAATTGCATTACAGTCACTCTCCGTGATAAAGAGAAAACGTGTGCAAAATACAAGGAGAAAAAATCCGCCAAACTTACGGCGGTAATTTACCTGAGAATTGACAATAACGGTTACAATTTTCCGCTGCTTGTTGTCACGCAAAACATCTCGGGCAGAGAGATTCTGAGAAAAGATTTACCCTTAACCCATACATTCCACCAATACGGCACAATTCAACTAAGTAACAAGCGTGTACAAATAAATCCTCGCAAAAACTCTTTTTCTTCGGACTTGAAACCTATTATTTTTGAATTTTAACAGGAGATGATTAATTTGGCATTTATTAACAGCATTAAAGGTATTGACAAGGTTATTGAAGTTTTACCGGAAGAATATTAATTCTGGGACAAATTTAACTTTATTTTAAATTTTGATTATGAGTGTGATTACGATTATGTTGAAGAGAAATATTTTAGCAATATGAATATAGTCGTTACAGATGATAACGATAAATATAAAATCAAACTCACCCTTAAACAGGTTTACGGAGAGATAAAATTTGAAGTCGGTAAAGGTCCTTTACAGAGCCTTGATATTACCGATATGAAAAGCTTCGGTTATGAAACGGATTCCCGATTTCACGTTTACGACTATGAAAACGATGATTTTTCGATTTGGTGTGATGAGATTGAAGCCGAGATAATTTAAAAATTTCTTCTCTCCCTCTTTACATAAGCATAAATATATGATACAATAGTTATATTAATAAAACTTTCAGGGCGGGGTGCAATTCCCCACCGACGGTTAAAGCCCGTGAACACTCTTTTAAAAGAGTGCCGATTCGGTGAAATTCCGAAGCCGACGGTATAGTCCGGACGAAAAGAAATGTTTTTATTTGCTTTTGTACATTAACGCCCTGTGTATAATTTTACGCAGGGTTTTTATTATATGGAGGTATATTACTATGAACAGCCGTGATTATATGCTCCGTGCAATCGAGCTTGCAAAAAAGGGTATCGGTTGGACTGCTCCCAATCCTATGGTCGGTGCGGTTATCGTCAAGGACGGAAAAATTATCGGCGAAGGCTATCACAAAAAATGCGGTAAGCTTCATGCCGAAAGAAACGCTTTCGCTTCTCTCACGGAATCCGCCGAGGGTGCGGACATTTACGTGACGTTAGAGCCGTGCTGTCACTACGGCAGAACTCCCCCATGCACTCAGGCTATTATCGACAATAAAATCGCTCGTGTTTTCATAGGTTCACGTGACCCTAATCCGCTTGTATCGGGCAAGGGTGCGGCTATGCTCCGTGAACACGGAATTGAGGTTTACGAAGATTTTCTCCGTGACGAATGTGATGAAATCAACCCTGTATTCTTCAAGTACATAACAACCAAAACTCCGTATGTTGTGATGAAATATGCTATGAGTGCGGACGGTAAGATTGCCGCACACACAGGGAAATCAAAGTGGATAACAAGTGAAACCGCTCGAAGTCACGTCCACAGTTTGAGAGGTTATTACAGTGCAATTCTTGCAGGAATAGGCACGGTTCTTGCAGATGACCCGATGCTTAATTGTCGTTTGGAAAATATGCATCAGCCGCTCCGTGTGATAGTCGATACTAACCTGAGAATACCGCTTGACTGCAAACTGTGCAGAACAGCAAATAAATTTCCGACTATGATTGCGTGTGTGAATGCCGACATTGAAAAGAAAAAATCTCTTGAAGCTTTTGGGGTTGATGTCAGAGTGATTCCCGAAAAGGACGGTCACGTTTGCCTTAAAAGTCTGATGAAGCTTTTGGGAGAAATGCAGATTTCAAGCGTACTTATAGAAGGCGGCGGAGAGATTAACGAAGCGGCACTTAGGGCGGATATTGTCAATCATATATATGCGTATGTCGCACCGAAAATTATAGGCGGAAAGTCTGCGAAAACACCTGTTGAGGGTTTGGGAGCGGAGTCCCCCGACCTCGGAGCAAAGCTTTACAATGCGAAAATTACGCCTATCGGTGAGGATATACTAATCGAATACGATGTTGAAAGGGGGTTTTCAAATGTTCACGGGAATAGTTGAGGAAGTAGGCACGATAAGAAGTGTTGTATCGGGCGGCAGTTCGGGCGAAATTGCGATTAATGCCCGAACTGTTCTGGAAAACACAAAAATAGGTGATTCAATCGCTGTAAACGGAGTTTGTCTTACTGTAACAAAAATGACGGACGGGGGTTTTACGGCGGACGTTATGCCCGAAACTCTCAGGAGGTCAAATCTCGGCAGGCTGCACATCGGCGACAGTGTGAATCTCGAACGTGCAATGGCGGCGGACGGACGTTTCGGCGGTCACATTGTTTCGGGACACATTGACGGTGTGGGTACTGTTGCGGAGATGAAAAGAGAATCTAATGCGGTCTGGGTGAAGATTTCGGCGGCTAGTGAGATTTTACGGCTTATTGTTGAAAAAGGTTCGATTGCGATTGACGGAATAAGTTTAACTGTAGCGGAGGTCACTAACAGAGATTTTTCTGTTTCGATTATCCCCCATACGGGCAATGAAACTACGCTTTTAAAAAAACAAATCGGCAACAGAGTTAATCTTGAAAACGATATTGTCGGAAAGTATGTTGAAAAGCTGTTGCAGCCGAAGTCTGTGCCGAGTAAAACGGAAAGTAAAATTACTATGGAATTTTTGAGGGAACACGGGTTTTAGCAACTGACTTATAAGATAAATTTGAATTTAGAGGATTGAAGAAAGAAAGACTTATTGCTGAATTTAATAACTTGGGTATTTCTGATATACAAATACTCAAAACGAACTTTTTACGCACTTTGAAAAGAGATGAAAAAATCAATAATGAAAAATTCGGTTTATACTCGAATGTATGACGCTCTTTGTGACTATTTCAGAAAGATAAAGTCCCCCGATTATTTTCTTCTTTACACAAAATACTACAACCCGAAATATGTTGAAAGAGTACTTCACGGAGAGTATATTTTTGAGCGTGAAAACGAGCTTGATTTTTCCTTTTTCAAGCAGAACTACGGGTATGAAATGCCCGATATTTTAAAGGCTTATTATTCTTTTTGTCACCCGTGTGTGATAGGCTCGCATTATCTCAATCCGCATATTACGGAAGTAATTACACTGGATTCTTCAATAAATCCGAATTGCTTTAAATCGCTTACGGACTCCGCCGAATATTGGAAAAAGTACAATATTCTCGATATACAAAAATATATTCCGATAGGCGGGGTATCGTATAACGGTTCAGATGTTGTTCTCGAACGTGACACAGGGCGAATTTTTGTTGAATATCCCTTTGCGGAAGACCCGACAGACGACAAAGACGGTGAGCTTTTCCCCACTCCGCTCGCTGAGGATTTGACAAGCTTTATTCGGGAGTTAAAGCCTTACAAAAATGAAATTTGACAGGAGCTTTACATATGAGCGGTTATGTTACATACTGGTCAAAAGACTATGTAAAACAAATAAAAAAAACGATGATGTCGGACCTTTCTGCGTGATTTACGGAAGTCAACATACAAGAATGCCGTCCATATCTTCCCTCAAAGTCGGAGATATCGTATATCCCGTAACAATCAAAGACGGCACGCTATGTATTATGGCAAGACTGCCAATTGAAAAAACAGAACCTGCTTTTGAATATTTAATGCGTGAAACGGGGTTATGGTATTCTTCGCTGATTCCCGACGGAATACTGATACGTTCACAGGGAATATACGGTGAATTTAACCAATTTTCCGAGGGCAGCGGCTACACCGACAAAATCACACTTCCCGACAACATTCACACCGTAATTGTACAGGAAGAACTAACGGAAATACCGCATAAATTTCATCAAGAACCGATAACCTGCTGTGCCGAAACGGCGGCAAGCGGCGAACACGGTTCGGCGATATCTCCCCATATTATCCCCATTGAAATGATTTCGTCACTCCGTTTCGGGAAAACCAAATCTTCTCAAAAACCCCTCAGAACAGATAAAAACGGACGCTTGACAAGTATTTCGTTAAGTGGGTTTGTAAGGAAAATGAGTGAAGATACTTTTGAAATTTTTGAAAGTTATTTTTAGTAAAATTGAACAGGAGGATTTTAAAAAATGAGTTTTAAATATAACACTATCCCCGAGGCTCTCGAAGCTCTCAGACAAGGCAAGCTTATTCTCTGTACGGACGACCCCGACAGAGAAAACGAGGGCGACTTAATCTGTGCGGCACAGTTCGCAACCACGGAAAATGTCAACTTTATGGCAACACACGCAAAAGGTCTTATATGTACCCCTATGTCGGCTGAAATCGCCAAGCGGCTTAATCTTCCGCAAATGGTTTCCGAAAACACCGACAACCACAGCACCGCATTTACTGTTTCAATCGACCATATCGAAACAACTACGGGTATCTCCGCTGCCGAGCGTGGTTTTACGTGCCGTGCGTGTGCCAACCCGAACACCAAACCCGCCGAGCTTCGCCGTCCGGGTCATGTATTCCCTTTGACTGCAAGACACGGAGGAGTTCTTGTCCGCAACGGTCACACCGAAGCAACGGTTGATTTATGCAGGCTTGCAGGTTTGGAGGAATGCGGTCTTTGCTGTGAAATTATGCGTGAGGACGGCACAATGATGAGAACTCCCGAATTACAGGAAATGGCTGAAAAGTTTGGTCTTTGTTTCATCACAATCAAAGATTTACAGGACTATCTCCGCCGTCACGAAAACCATATGCAGCAACATGCTTGTGCCAAACTTCCGACAGCCTACGGTGATTTCCAAATTTATGGTTTTGTGAATGACATCACGGGTGAACATCATGTTGCGTTGGTTTGCGGCGAAATCGGTGACGGTGAGGACATTCTCTGCCGTGTACATTCCGAATGCTTGACAGGCGACGTTTTCGGTTCGGCTCGCTGTGACTGCGGCGAACAGCTTCACACTGCTATGAAAACCATTCAGGAAGAGGGTCGTGGAATAATTCTCTATATGCGTCAGGAGGGACGTGGAATCGGACTTATTAACAAGCTCCGTGCGTACGAACTTCAGGAACATGGACGTGACACTGTAGATGCAAACATTGAGCTGGGTTTTGCCCCCGACCTTCGTGAATACTGGAGCGGTGCTCAGATTTTGCAGAATTTGGGAGTTAAATCTCTTCGACTGCTTACAAACAATCCAAGCAAAATTTACGGTCTTGACGGTTTTGATTTCACCATTAAGGAACGTGTTCCGATTGAGATTGCACCTGGCAAGTACGATAAAGTTTATTTGAAAACAAAACAAGACAGAATGGGTCATATTTTCAATAACATTGATTTAAATAATAAATAATTCAGGAGGATTAATATTATGAGCATTAATTTTTTAGAGGGTAAAGTAGTAGCCCCCGAGGGTATGAAAGTGGGAATTATCGCTTCTAGATTCAACAGCTTTATTGTTGAGAAGCTTCTTGACGGTGCTGTTGACGGTCTTGTTCGTCACGGAGTTGACGAAAAGAACATAGATGCGGCTTGGGTTCCCGGAGCATTTGAGATTCCTGTTATTGCACAGAAAATGGCAGAAAGCGGAAAATATGACGCTGTTATTTGTGTCGGTGCGGTTATCCGTGGTTCAACCTCACATTACGAGCTTGTTGTAAACGAAACTACAAAGGGCATTGCACAGGTTGGCTTGAAGAGCGGTATTCCCGTACTCTTCGGAGTTATCGCAACGGAGAACATCGAGCAGGCTATCGAGCGTTCGGGAACAAAAGCAGGCAACAAGGGTTACGACTGTGCATTGTCGGCAATTGAAATGGTCAACCTGATGAAGCAGTTTTAAGCTATGGTACTGATTTTTGATTATGACGGAACTATTCACAATACTGCCCGACTTTACGGCTGCGCATTCCGCAAAGCTTACAAAATGCTTGTCACGGACGGCTATGCGGAGGAGCATTATTACTCAGACGAATATATGTCAAAATATCTTGGTATGACAGCCGAGGAAATGTGGCAAGACTTTATGCCCGATTTACCGCCCAACATCACAAAACGTACTGCCGCAGAGTTAGGTCGTGAAATGGTGAATCAGGTTTTTTCGGGGTCGGCGGTTCTGTATGACGGCATTTCGGAAGTGCTTGACAAGATTAAGAATATCGGTTACAAAACAGTTATTTTATCAAATTGTCACCGTGAATATTTGGAGGCTCACAAGGAGCATTTTCGGCTTGACAGGTGGTTTGACGGTTACTACTGTGCGGAGGATTTCGGAAACGTGGCTAAAGAGGAAATTTTTGTGCATATCAAGAAAGAATTTCCCGATGAAAAGTACATTGTTATCGGGGACAGGTATTCCGATTTTAAAGTAGGCATTGTTCATTACTTGCCGACAATCGGGTGTGCGTATGGGTTCGGTTTGCCCTCGGAGTTAAGTTACTGCACGGAAGTCATCAACAGTCCGTCGGAGCTTGTTAGAGTATTGAAAAAATTATAAAATTAAACCTCCGGGAATTGTAAAATTACAGTTCTCGGAGGTTTTTTTATTATTCAGATTTTGGCGGACAACGTCCGCAGGAAATACGCACTTTAACTTTTTTATTACCATTAGTTTTGTGCCTGCGTGGAAAGTTTTTTAACGAGAGTTTTCGGAGTTTTTTTGTTATTCCGATTTAGGAAGATATTCTTTATAAGAATTATACAAATCGTTCGCAAAATCTTTTAAGTATGTTTGGTCGAAACGGTTTTCAAATCTCAACTCCTGCATACCGCATAAATCATTAAAGTTATGCAAATATCCCTCAACATAAATATAACCCTTTCCGTCACCTTTAAATGATATATACATATCGCCGTAAGGTTCTGTGATTATCGCTTCACCCTTTAAGGTATCATAGATATTTTTCAAAATTTCAGAGAAAACTGCAAACTCTTCTATATCAATATCCATTTCGGCATTTGCGGAAAATCCGCTGCTTTGAACTGTAACATTTAAAATTGTGTTGGTCAAATATTCCAAATCTTTATTAAAAATTTTCGGAGATATCGCTACGGAAAACTTTTCGCTTTTCATAGTATGTTCCATTTTATTAACTCCAAGTATCACTTACTTTTCTTACAAACCAAAACACATTCGGGGAGAAAATTTTCTCTTATTATATAACTTTCTATTATATGAAAATTACGTTGTTCCACAAAATTCTCATACTCGGCAGCTTTCCACTTGTGAAAAGTTTTGAACCCTGCCCTTTCAAGCATAGATATTTTAAACTTATTGACATAACCATCATAAACAAAAGTTGGGGCAATCAAAAATCCGTTTGGTTTCAGAACTCTGTAAATCTCTCTCAAAGCCTTGTCGGGGTCGGGCATAATATGAAGAGCATTCGCAATAATAACCACATCAAAAACACTGTTGTCATATGTAAGATTTGTGGCATCTTCAACTCTGCAATTCACATTTGATTTTCTGAAACGTTTCTTCGTCACAGAAACCATTTTTGCCGAAAAATCGGTTGCCTCCCATAACATCGCCTTACCGCAGAGCCGTGAAGTAAGCTGACCCGTACCGCAGGCAAGCTCAAGAACCTTTGTGTTCTTATTGAAGTATTTTGAAATTCTGTTGCAAAGCTTATCATATAGAATTCTATTTTTATTCTCCTGCAACACTGTGTAAATCTTCGCTGTTTTATTCCAAAAAGAAATATTTGAATTAACCGAATTCACAGGCATACTCTTCACTTCCTTTATTTTATACCTATCTACTCTTCGCCCATAAATACCCGACAATTTATCTGCCCAACAATTCTATTCTTCCCACACAGTTTCCGAAATCAATACTGTCCGCCTTAACGACAATAGCAACCTTACCGCTCGACAAAACATTCACCTTTCCGTCTTTTGAAGTCACTGTCCAGTCGTGTCGGGTGAGATTCTTTATACCCCAGATGTCGGGGCGGTTGTGACTTCTGATAACGATTCCGTCGGGAATAGTATAATCGTCGCTGTCTTCATCTGTGTGACATCTGTAAATCTTATTTCCCGGGAACAACGCAACCCTGTACTTCTTAGTCAAAAGAAGCGGAGGACGAGGAATTTTAATGCCGCAGTTAATGCAGGAGGTTTCGGGGGCATTGAGGTCAAGGAACGTTTCACCGCCGCAGGGACATTCGGCTATACAGTCACGAAGACGTGTAAACGCAATCTGCCAGTCGTTGTCGGTTGGTCTTGCGGTGTCGCCGTGCAGACACTCCTGTGAAAACGCCTTGGTGAACTTGTCACGGATAAACTTAGGATAGAACTTCCACAGCTTGATAACATTGCAATGCACACCACGAACAGGGATATTGCTTGAATCGTTAGGGTCATAGATAAAAAGCGGTGCTTTGCCGTAAAACTTCTGCTCCAGTTCCTCCGTAAGACACGGACAAAGAGTGCGTTTACCCTCAAGCGGGTGGTCGAGAAACAGCAGTCTGAAAAGTATAACAGCCAGAGAAAAACGGTCGGTCATAATATCGGGAGATTTTATATTTCTCACGACCTCGGGTGCCATATACCTTGCCTTGCCTGCAATTCCCAGACTTTCTCCGTATGGTGCAACGTTGTCTGTGTCGCAGATAAGAACGTCACCGTTTCGGGGATTTATGAAAAAGTTGCCGTCGTTCAAATCCTGATACGAAAAACCTTTTCTGTGAAGCTCTCTGAATCCGTTTGTAATATTCAATGCCGCATTAACAACAACGGATATAGACGGAAATTTCTCCTTTGTAAGCAGGAAATCGGAAAAACATTTATATTCATCGGGAACTAAATCCATAACATAACCAAACTCTCCGTCAATAATTTCGGTTAGATATCTAGGCCAGATAAACGCAGAAGTCGGAGCTCCCTGTGCAATATTGTTTGCAATATTCGCATAGAACTTATCATTCTCGTTCACTGCTTTTTTATGATACCATTTCAAAGCATATGCTTTGTTGTCAATGCTCACGAGATAAACGTTGCCCTGACCGCCCTCTCCAAGTTTATCCTTTATATAAGCGGTCTGACCGTTCTTTAACGCAACGGCACTGCCGATTGAAAATGTTGGCATTATTTACACCTCTTCAAAAATATATTAATAAAAAGATATTTTTTTATATTCGTTATCTGTACCCTTTATGTACGAATAAAACTGTATCGGATTTCCACCAACTCCCCAAAGAATATTATCCCTGTTCTCTGTTTCCCAAGTGTACAAACTGATGAATCCGAAAAGCTTGTAACCGTTTGACGGCAGTTCCTCTCCGAAATAGTCCATCTGCGACTGCCACGAATATGACATCACCAGATAATACATAACAGGCACTTCGCCCGAGCTGTAAAGCTCTGTTTTATCTTCGTTTTCAAGCGTTGCATAAGTAACATATTCTTCGCCGTGAAACCACTCTATTTTATAATATCCTGGGTCGAAGCCGTCACGAGCTTCAAACAGGGTAAGCTTCTGAACAGGAGTTTCGCTTTTTCCGTTATAACTGTATTCCGCATATTTTACGCATTCTTCATTATCACCATAATAATATTTTATCTCATATTTAGTACTTTCATACCCCGAATACTCTTCAAACGTCATACTCTTATCAGCTGCAAAATGCCTTCCGATAATGTCAGCTGTATCAAGAGGAGTTCTTCCCACGGAAAACATAACCGCAAGCGAAACAACAGTGATAATCAGCATAAACGGCACAATAAAAAGTGCTTCTCTAAAAATTGTTTTTCTCTTTTCACTCATAACTTTCACCTGCTAAACATCTAACTGTTGAATTGCATACGCACCCACGGTTACCGCTGCCGAAAATACAATAATTATGAGGTATGCAAAGAAAGGGTGTTTTTTTGATTCGTCGAGAAACGAACCTATTTTTCCGTTGTTGAACACAAACAAAGCCGCCAACACCATAGGCACGCACACAATCGGCGGATAGCCTTTTCCGAGCCAAAAAACCCTGCCCATTGCAGCCAGATAAAAAGCACCTATAAGCAGACTGAACCTCTCCGAGCTTTCGTGACGATACAATCGCTTGCTTGTTAAAACAGAGAACATAAAAGCAAATGTAGGCACATAAAATTTATCACCCAAAGGAATATCATAAATCAAAAAAGCACCCATAGCACTGCACAAAAGCAAAAGAATCCACCCTATCGGGCAGGCAATCATCAGAGGTCTGCCCTCTTCCAAATCGCTCCTGCACCAAAACTCCGTAATCTTTTTAAAAAGGGACTCTTTAGGCGGCTGTTCTTCTTCTCCGCCGCCGTCACCTCCGCCCTCTTCCTGAGCTTCTTCCGGCTGCTGTTCCTCCTGTGGCTGCTCTGCATTTTCTTCCTCTGTTACGTCCTGCAAAAAAATCATATTTTCGTCACCGTCCTGTTCATTGTTATCATTTTCGTTATTATCGTTGTTACTCTGTTCTTCGCTGCCACCGGCTTCCTCATTGTTTTCTTCCGTGTTTTCTTCTGACTGTTCGTTTTCGGAATTTTTATCAGCAGAAGCTTGTTCGGTGTTACCGGGTTCTGTATTATTTTCAATGTCGGAATTGTCTTCACTTTCAAAATTTTCTTCGCTATCAGAAATAATCTCATCATCGAGATTTTCATTCTCATCATATTCGGTAATAAATTCCAAATCGCCGTCCCACAACTCCGCAATCTGATTCACTGAAAAGAGAGCTTTCTCGCAGCTTAGATTCATCTCACTCATAAGAACTCTGACTGCACGTTTCATATTAAGAACGTAATGCTCACGATCGGCAATTGCCTGCTCGATTAAATCCATAGCACCGCAGTCGTACATAGCTTCCAGACGTTTTCGCTGCTTTCTGCATTTAGGCACGATATCCGCAAGCAATCCGAGGGTTTTATCCTTTTCGGAAAAAATGTCGGTTTCCATATTCCACATTACGTTAAACAGACCGTTAAAAAAACTATCTTCTCCCAATTGTTAATCACCCTACAATTTTACTATAAAGATTTTACAAATTTTGAATTTATACTCATTCTAATAATAACATATCTGAAACAAAATTGCAACAAAAAAGAAACAAATTCCAAATTGCAATAGCAACCTGCAACTTTTAACAAAAAATTAACAATTAGACTATATATCCAGTGCCTGTGAGGTAGTAGTTGGAAGCAAATCTTCTCCGTTCGGGCTACGCCCTCACTCCAAAGATTTGCTTCGGTGTTCGGCTTCATACAGTCTTGGTTGAATAGATCAGATCAAGCTCACGATCAAACAGCTCATCAGGTGTCTTGTACCCCAGTATCTTGCGTGGCAATCCGTTGATGATGTCAGCGAAATAGTCAATGTCCTCTTGTGAGTAGTTGACCATACTCCGTTTTGGTGCAGACAATCTCTTCACGGGTAAATTCTCCACTCTCAAGGGCTTTTTCGGCACAGGCATCAAGCGACCAGTTTTCCTCTTCGAACTTCTGCTCGACATATCTGATGAAGCGTATACAATTCATCAGATTGATACTTCTGACGCACTTACTGCGGTTAAGCTCATATACCATCTGACCTGTGCGAGCCTTGTATCGCATAACTTTTCCGTTGTAGAGAGGCATCATGCTCCGTGCAATCTCGGTCTTGATGCAGTTGTAAAATCAACCGATTTCTTTAGCTATTTGATTGTTATTCCAGCCGTCATTCCATCTTGTCCGGATAATTACTCTTTCTTCAAAAGTCAAGTGTTGACCTCTTCTTCTTTCTGTGGTATAATTTGTGCAGTCCATAGCGTGATCCTTTCGGTATGTTTTTTATTAGCACATTAATTATACTATAGATCATCGCTGTGGGCTATTTTTTTCTTTAGAGTTTCACGTTCATTTTACAACGTGCCCTCCAATAAAAAAAGCGTATCCGAATTTTAACAAAAAGGACACGCTTAATTTTTTATCCGGCGGCAACGCCGACTTAGGAACTGTTGGGAAATAAGTTGAACAATTTAGACGCAGGATAATTTGTTCTGTGTTAGGCACAACACCGCAGGAATACTGACGTATTTCAAGGTTCAAGGTGTTGTAACGACACACAGGGCAAATTAGACAAGTATAAATGTTCAAGTTATTTTCTGACAGTTCCTTAGCTTTCCGTTTTCTCTTTCTTTTTAAGAACGAGTTTTTTCTCCTCGCCTTTCAGAAGTCTTTTAATATTTGCGTGGTGCTTTGCAATGACAGCCGTACAAATTACAAATGTCGATATTGAAACCGCAGCAACATATTCAAGCGAAACGTTTCCGACCATTTTATAATTATAAAAATATACCACCGAAAACGTAGTCAAAAACAATACGATCGCCGAAACAATTGAGCTTATCGAAACTATCTTTGTACAAACAAACACAATCGCAAATGCAGCAAATGTAATAAGAAAGACAGGGAAATTGATAACCGCCGCAAGAGCTGCCACTGTTACTACACCTTTACCGCCTTTAAATTTGAAATAAATTGGGTAGATATGTCCTAGGAAGCAGCACATACCGGCTAAGTACTCACCGTACTTCCAAAGCTCGTGCTGTGTGAAGTAGTCGGTATGGAGAGTTTTCAGAACAAAACCGCCAATCAAAACGGAAATAACACATTTCAGAAAATCCCCCACAAACGTGATTATACCTGCGGTTGTACCGACAGAACGCATTACATTTGTAAAACCGCCGTTGCCGCTGCCCATTGTTCTGATATCTTTTCCCGTGAATATTTTTGTAACGATAATCGCAATATTCAAGCTGCCCAGCAGATATGCGACAATCATCACCGAAAGAATTTTGATAATATTTGAAATATCCGTAAACAAACTTAGCATTACTGAACCTTCTTAAATTATTATTTGCGTGCGGACAATGCCCCATTTGCACTAAATTTATATAAAAAATTCTATTTCTCCCCTCTTTCAAAACAGTCCTGTGGAATGTTTTGAAATTCACCCCTTGCAAAGGGCTGAACGCCGAGAAGTTTCGGCGGTTGCGACCGCCGACCAAAGGTTCTTCCTTTGGAATCCGCAAGCTTTTTCAAAAGCTTGACTAAACCTTTAACAGGTGTTGCTATTTATACTCGGTGTCTAAAACATTGGGCAATTATATTTTTTCTTATATTTGAAATCGAACTGCCAAGCCTTTATAAAAATTGATATTGCTAAATACTTGCTTTCTTATATTTGAAATCGAACTGCCAAGCCTTTATAAAAATTGATATTGCTAAATACTTGCTCAATGTTTTCATTTTCGAGTATAAGTTAGTGCGTATAGGGAAATGACCGATTAAAACACGTGAAGATAGTCTTTTTTATCCATAACTTCACGTATTTCCCGTCGGCGTTGCCGACCCGACTTAAATTTTATCTCCACGCTCCCGCACAACAAAATGAATGGGAGTACCCTCCAGACCGAAACTATCCCTTATTCTGTTTTCGAGGTAACGTTTGTAAGAGAAGTGGAAAAGTTCCGAAGAGTTCACGAAACAAACAAATGTCGGCGGCTTGGTAGAAGCCTGTGTCATATAGAAAATCTTCAAACGTCTGCCCTTATCCGTAGGCGGCTGAACTCTTGCGACAGCCTCGGCAAGAATATCATTTAGTACACCTGTTTTAATTCTCATAGCATTTGAGTTTGCAACTACCTTGATGAGTTCAAAAAGCTTATCTATTCTCTGCCCTGTCTTGGCGGAAATGAAAATCATCGGTGCATAAGACATAAACGAAAAATCAATCTCCAGCTTCTTTCGGAATTGATCCATAGTCTTGCCGTCTTTTTCAACAGCGTCCCACTTATTCACGGCAATTATACAGCCCTTGCCTGCTTCATGGGCAAGTCCGGCGACCTTGGAATCCTGCTCGGTAAAGCCCTCTGTAGCGTCTATCATAATAACACAAACGTCACTTCGTTCGATAGCCATTTTTGCACGAAGAATACTATAACGCTCAATATCGTTATCGACACGATTCTTTCGACGGATACCTGCTGTATCGGTGAAGTTAAATTTTCCGTGAGGATTTTCAACAAGTGTATCGATAGTATCTCTTGTAGTGCCTGCAATGTCGGAAACTATACATCTGTCCGTACCGACAACTTTATTGATAAGCGAAGACTTACCCGCATTCGGCTTACCGATAACTGCAACGGAAATAATATCGCTGTTCTCTTCCTCTTCCGTTTCGGGAGGGAAATATTTAAACACCTCATCCAAGAGGTCGCCTGTACCGTGACCGTGAACAGACGAAACCTGAATCGGATCGCCCAAACTTAGGTTATAGAATTCATAAAAATCCGGAGAAACCTCACCTATAGAATCGCACTTATTAACACAAAGAACAACGGGTCTGCCACTCTTCAAGAGCATAGATGCAACTTCGGAATCGGTTGCGACCATACCTGTTTTCACATCAACAACAAGTATTATAACATCGGCGGCTTCAATAGCAAGCTCCGCTTGTCTTCTCATTTGTGACAGGATAATATCGTCCGTTTTCGGCTCGATACCTCCCGTATCGATTAAAGTAAAAGTTCTGTTTTTCCATTCGCTCTCGCCGTAAATTCTGTCACGTGTGACACCGGGTGTATCATCAACAATTGACAGTCTTTGACCGATAAGTTTATTGAACAAAGTCGATTTTCCGACATTCGGTCTTCCAACAATGGCAACAATTGGTTTTGACATACTATCTTCTCCTTTCTTTAAAAACGTATTTTTCAATAAAAATTATTTCTCTAATGCAATAAGGTCAGACTGTTCATAGCGATTATGCCCCTGCAAACCTTTCTTATATTTCCAGCATTTAATCGCTTCTTCCAAAGTTCTGCCCTTATTGTCCGCAAAAAAATCACGGATATATGTGTTATATTCAAACTGCTTATCAATAGTACCCTTGCTTTTTTTCTTAGCTTCAAGAATTTCATAATATGCGGCAATGGCATCTTTATAGGTCTTTCCTGCATTGCTTTTCAGCCACTTTTGAAAAGCAACATTAAAAGAGAAGCTGTTTCCTATATGCTCCTTGAAAAAAGCTCTGTGTTTTTCGGAACAAACGAAATTATTCTCAATTATGCTGTCCTCGCTGATATTCGGAACATCAATATTTTTTCTTTTTGCCTTTGCAAATATGGGCTGTAAAACTTCCCCTGTATCAAGAAAATATGCTATTCTATTTGTAAGCTCTATTTTTCCGCCCGAAACAGGCAAGCCGTTCTCTCTGCAAAAATTCACCAATTCTTCTTTCAAATAATAAAATTCACTAAATATTTTGCTGTCTAAATCTTTATTCAAAACAGGTCTGTCTGCCATTAAAAGTACCTCAAACCATTCTTTAAATTCCAACTTTTTTCTTCCAAGCGATATATTCCTTTTCAAGCTGCTGTGAATAAGGGTCATTTACTGCCTTTGCGGCTTTTATCCCCTTTTTGTAAAGATTTCCGAACATACCGTCTTTTTTATTTTGCAATTCGGGTTTAGCCCAATTCCATAATTCGTTACTAAACTCGGAAGCATTTGCGATAATCTCCAAACCGTATTCAAGAATATAGTCATACAATCTGATATTTTTAATCTCGTCAAGGTTATATCCGCCCAAAAGCTCCGTAAGATATTTATAGGCTGTTTTATAATCTTCAATTTTGATATAATAGCCTATTATGTTACTGTAAGCCGAAGCCGTGTCACGAACATTCTCTTTATCTACAGACAATAAAAGCTGTTTGTAAATTTCCTCATTATCCTTTTGTTTATTCAGCACTTCGTTAAAATGGATTAAATCATAGGCATTATGTCTGTTCCATTCTGTTTCTGTTTGTTTCCAATATTCAACCAATTCTTCCATAATATCCATATAATCCATAGCTTTTGCAAGGTATATGCAATCTCTAATATCATTGTTCTCAATATTGTCATCAATTACGTTATCGACATCATATCCGCAGCAGCAATCAAAATTAGCTTCTTTCGCTCTTTCAAAAAGAAGTGTATACTTACCGTCTGTATTATACTTTTTTAAGAACTGCGTGAGAATTGTAATTGTGTCACCGATACCTTGAAAGTCATTTGTTTCCCTGTCTTTAAGTTCTTCCTCAAATAACGCAGCCGAAACTTTTTCATCGTCAATTTTCTCATAAAGCATATAGTATGACAATCTCAGACGGTTTTGGTAATTTTCGTCACGCACACCCCATTCGGCATCTTCATAACGTTTATAGCAAACCGATGGACATTTGTTATTTTTGAAATTCTCATAGACTTCTTTCTGCTGTAAAAGCTTGTTTCTGAGCAAATCGGTATATTTGACTTTATCACTCATTGTATCACCTTTTTCTTTGCTGTGGTTAAGAGTAGTTTCGTGAATTAAGAATAAAAAGAATTGTCTTTACATATTTCGTAAAATTTTACTTCACATTGTTCATCTGAACCGAATTTTTTCTGTGCCGTATAATTTCTGACATATGTCATACCGCATTTTTCCATAACCCTGCCGGAAGCGGGATTATCGACCTTATGACAAGCACCGATTTTTTCAAATCCGTTTCGGAACAACTCGGCAATCACAGCTTTTACGGCTTCCGTCATAATACCCTGTCCCCAATAGGAGTACGTTAATACATAACCGATTTCCGGTACGCCAAAGCTGTTTACACCAACCAAATCAATTGACCCGATAGGTTCATCATTTTCTTTCAACGTAATTGCCCAACTGTACTCTTTCCCCGAACGCAATTCCCAATTCAAAAACTCTTCTGTTTCGGAAATACTTTTATGAGGATACCAACGGCAACACCTCGCAACACGCTCATCGTAAGTCCAATTTTTATACATTGCCGCTGCATCTCCTATGCGAAACGGACGCAAAACAAGTCGATTTGTGTATAGTGTATTCACAGTTATTCACCTCTTAATCGAAACACATATTCTCCACAGTAAAGCTTTGACTTTCAATAACAAATAATAAGTATCTAAATGCAATATATTCTTAATTTAAAATATTATATATATAAGAATAGGGAGGAAACACTCCCCCCTAAACACCGAAATCAAGAATAAAAAGGATTACTCCTCAATCTCAAGAACCTGTCTGCCATTGTATACACCACAGTTTCTGCAAACTTTGTGCGGTGCTTTGTACTCTCCGCAGTTCGGACATGTTGAAAGTGCCGGAGCCTTAAGCTTCCACACGTTGCTTCTTCTTTTGTTCTGTCTTGCACTTGATACTTTTCTCTTTGGTACTGCCATTTTAGAACTCCTCCTTATAATTATGAATACCCAAACACTTTAGATATTCCGAATTTAAAATTAATAAAAAAATTACAATAAACTTTTAAGAGCCTCAAGCCGAGGGTCAATATCCCTCTTGTCACAGCCGCAGTCACCTGTATTAAGGTTCTTTCCACATTTCGGACATAAACCTTTGCAGTCCTCCTTACATAAATGCTTGGACGGTAACTCCAATAAAATATCCGTTGTGACAGGCTCATCCAAATCAAGCGTAAAATCGGGAACTTCGATATAATCGCCCTCGTTCTCTCCGACAAGCGACTGAACAAGCGTATGATTAAAGCTGTACTCAAATGGGGTTATGGTTTCCTCACCGCATCTGTCACAGGGCCCGGTGTACTCGAACTTTGTTGTAACCGCCAGATTAACAACTCCAGCACGGTTCACCGCATTTGCCGACACCTTTATAGGTGTTTTAAACGGTTGCGTACCGTTAAAATCCATATCACTCAAATCCAATTCATACTCGGCATTAAGATTTTCGTCTTTGGTTAAAAATACCTTTTTCAATTCCAACAGCATAACGCACCTCAATAAACTACGCAGTCGGGCTGCCCCGACAGGCATTGCCCACAATTCCGATTTTACTTGAAATACCGCATTTCATTATACAATATAAAGATGATTTTGTCAATATGAAATTTGTCACAATTTGAAATAATTTTTTAAAAATTCCTTGTAACCTTACGCTTCATCTCCGTGAGCAGAAAGCCGTCTGCCGCTGCTTCTCTCGCTGTGTCGGTTTTCAAGGTTCATAAAAATCGAAATACCCGAAAGCATTGTGATAATCACATACACAATCATACTCACAACCGCACCTATACCGATGTACAAATTACCGTTTGCACCCAGCGGAAAAGCAATCGCAAGACAGCCGACAATGCCGCATATCATTCCGACTAAATTTTTCACGTTGCTTTTCTTGTCAAAGAACATAAAGAAAAAACCTATGAACGGAATTACAATATACATTCCACCGACAAGCTTATTCTGATACATGGGAGTATCTCCGCCCATAGACCCCAAAGCCAAATTCAGAGCGGTCATCGACACAGACGTTTCCTTGCCGTCAATGTCAAAATACGCACTTGCGAACGTGGTTGAAAGCATATAGCCGCAAACAATAAAAAGTGCTATAAGCACCCTGCGGATATTGCGGCATCTTTTTGATTCAACACTGCCCATTATCTCTCACCGCAAAAACCTTTCCTATAAGCATTGATAGTTGAACTGATAATTTCAATTGCATTCTCTCTGCCCTGAACTTCGTCAACAGCTGTTTCCTTATGCTCCAATGTTTTGTAAACCGTGAAGAAGTGACACATCTCGTCAAAGATATGCTTGGGGAGCTGTGATATATCGGTGTACTCGTTATATGTAGGGTCGTTAAATGGGATAGCGATAATTTTTTCGTCATTTCTGCCGTTGTCTATCATCTTGATAACACCGATTGGGTAACAGCGGACAAGCGTTAAAGGTTCAATCTGCTCAGAGCAAAGAACAAGCACGTCCAGAGGGTCTTTATCGTCGGCATATGTTCTCGGGATAAAGCCGTAGTTAGCGGGATAGTGTGTTGAGGTATAGAGTATTCTGTCGAGAATAAGCATACCTGTTTCTTTATCAAGCTCATATTTGAGCTTACTACCCTTTGAAATTTCAATAACCGCAACGAAGTCCTCGGGAGAAATTCTCTTTTCACTTATATCATGCCAAATATTCATCATATTATTAACTCCATTCAAATGTAAATTTCTTGTCGAACAATACTATTATAATACATTCTACTGAGAAATTCCATAGCTAATTAAAAATTCACAATTTTGTAATTTATGTATTTTCACGGATTCTCCGAAAATAGTTATTAATTTCACTTTCACTTGAATCATACGAAAGTTCACCGTCATAAAGAGCCTGCCAGTAAGAGTTGCAATAAAACTCGTCAAACCCTTTCGGAAACTCAATTTCTTTCCTGCAAAAGTCACACTTAAACAAATCCCAATCGTGCATTATCTCCCATTCGAGCAGTTCACCGTAATATATTCCGACATCTACAAAGTAACGTTTCCACTCCGAGATTTTCTTTCCTGTATAATTTTCGATGCTTTCAAGCATTTCATCAAATGAACGGAATTTAAAATAAAAGGAAACTTCTCCCTCAGCACTGATTTTATTTTCTTTGCATACAAAATCTACACGGCATTCGTTATCTTTCATTATCGTGACTTCTCTAAAAATACCGCCGTATTTTTCAAGATGTACTCTGTCAATGGGATATATTGAATTTAAAATAAGCGACTGATTTATTTCAAACAATGTCATTGAGATTCCCCCTGTTCCGTGAAAGTATTATTTTTGACACTTTTGATTTTTCTCCGTGAAATTATGAATACCACAACGGCCAAAATCAGCGGAACACCATTAATTACCGAATTAAAAAATGTGTCAATCCACCAAGCTTCGAGTGGATTGTTAATATCAATTCCGAGTGCAGGATACGGATAGTCCCGAGTTAAGGCATAGATAAAAATGTACAACTCAAAAATACAAAATCCCAATATTAAAATCAAACTGATTATGAAAATTACCTTATAGAATATATATTTACGTTTTGGCATTATTTTCACTTCTTTCAGAGCAAAGATTATCTCTTGTTTACATTATACACAATACCGAAAACAATTGTCAATAAACTTTATAATGAATTGTGCATAAAAAAAATAAGAAATTTTATATACGAATTTCTATAAATCTTTGACATTTGCAGAAAGTAATGGTATAATTTCTATATACATATTTTTAGATTAGGAGAAATTATTTTATGAATATATCAGTATTGGGCTGCGGACGTTGGGGTGCATTCATTGCGTGGTATCTCAACAAAATTGGACACAACGTAATGACATGGGGGTTGAGCGATGCTCCGCAATTTATCGAGCTTCGTGACACTCGCTCCAACGGTATGCTTACTTTCCCCGAAAGTCTGGAAATTTCGGACGATTTGGAGAAAGCCGTTTCACGTGCGGAGGTTATTGTTATTTCAATCAGCTGTCAGGCTCTGCGTTCATTTCTTGCAGACGTTAAGAAATTTGACCTTACCGGTAAAAGCTTTGTGCTTTGTATGAAAGGCATTGAGGAAGGCACAGGCTTGCGACTTACTCAGGTTGTCAAGGAAATTCTCGGAGATGTTCCTGTTGCAGTGTGGGTAGGTCCGGGACACCCTCAGAATTTTGTGAACGGTGTTCCGAATTGTATGGTTATCGACAGCGAAAACGAAGAGCTTAAAAGAAAGCTTGTAAATGATTTTTCGAGTGAACTTATCAGATTTTACATCGGTGCGGATCTTATCGGAAGCGAAGTCGGTGCAGCAGCGAAAAATGTTGTCGGTATTGCCGCAGGTATGCTTGACGGTTTGGGTTACGGCTGTCTTAAGGGTGCTTTGATGAGCCGTGGCACTCACGAGGTAGGAAAGCTTATAAAGGCTATGGGCGGAAACGAGCGTTCGGCTTACGGTTTGTGTCATCTCGGCGACTATGAAGCTACTTTGTTTTCAAAGTTCAGTCAGAACAGAATGTTCGGTGAAACATTTGTCAAAGGCGAAAGCTACACAAAGCTTGCGGAGGGTGTTGCAACCAGTCGTGCTATGGTTGAGCTTGCAAAGAAGTATAATGTTGAAATGCCGATTGTAAACGGTGTAAATGATATTCTTTCACATAAGATTTCAATTGATAATCAATTGGCGGCACTATTCCTTCGCAGCATAAAAGAAGAATTTTAACGGCAGCGGGCAACGCCCCATGTGCACTAACTAAAGTGCACCCCTATGTCAAGACAAAAAAAGCAAAAATTATAATGACTAAGTAAAGTTTGTATGATTGCATAAAATAAAGGTTAGTTAATTGTATAATTTTTGATTTTGAGGATATTTTTCACACAGATGTTTTTTCTTCCGCTCAAAAGATCTATTTTGGATTCTATCATACACTTTTTTCGCAGAATTTTCCAACAAGTTTTTTTAAAATCATTTTTTCCACTTCCAATAGAATATCTATAATTCTATCGTGAAAGATTCTTTTTTATTTGTCAAGTTGTTTTTTTACCAAAATTCATATTGTGAATTTGTGAATTATAACTGCGGTATCCTTAAGTTGATGACATTGCCCGTTTCGGGATCAGTTGAATAAACAAGATCGCCTGCCTTAATCTCTTCAATAGGCTTATTTCCGTCTATTGTAAGAACAAGAGTACCTGCTACAAAACATTGTGTATTTTGTAAAGCATTGTAGTTATTAAAGGCATCATATGCAGAAACTAATGCCAACAACGATTGTCCAAAAGCCATTAAAGCTTTGCTTGTTGAATCCCAAGTCCATTTTTCATTATTAAATACATGAGGAACTGTCAGAAAATAACTTGAACATTTATACTTGTCTAATTTGCCCTGTGTGTCGTTACAACACCTTGAAATACGTCAGTATTCCTGCGGTGTT
>CACWTQ010000020.1 GCA_902763835.1 uncultured Ruminococcus sp.
GATATACTCCCTAATTGATGAACGTTACAGATTAGAGAGAGCAAAATCGTAAATTTTTAAAATTATCAGGATTTTGTACTTGACTTTTCAATCAGTTTAAAGTATATTATTCACCGTCACCGCAAAATTCTTCTCTCCGCCTCTCAGAGCCGCAGCAAGAGTTTCAGTTTTATTATAAAGTGCATTCTGAACATCACACAAAACAGACTCGGCAACATCATTTTGGAATCTGTTTTCAAGCTTCTTTCGTTCACGCTCTAGCTTTTCGGAAAGTTCTCTGCCTGCTTTGTAATGAGCCTCTATTTCACGGTCGTAATCCTCAAGATTCAAATCAATACTTTTCCTGTACAATTCAAGAGCGTCCAAACAACCTACAGCTATACTGTAAACTTCCGAATAATACTCCTGTGAGAAAACACTTACCTTATCGATACGTGTTATAAGCTGTTCTATTTTCTGCGGTGCCTGTTCGTCGAACTTATTTGTATCAGCAATATCAACATTCTTTCCAAACAGATTGGCAGCACTTAATGCAACATTGTTTTTTACTTTTTCAACATCGTCCGGCATTTTAAGGTCGGTTTTGGTAATAACAACAGCGGCGTTATTATCGTAATTCTTTATTTCATTGATGAAATCACTAATACTCTTCTTAACAGCTCCGTCTTCGCAGTCAATAACAAGAATATATGAATTTCCGCTTCCAACATATTTAAGAATAGCATTATTGTGGTTTTTTATACCCGAGTTAAACCCCGGCATATCCACAATTATACAATCCTTGTTCCGTTTCAGAAAATCGTTATCTATATGCCAGATAAGATAATCGTATTTTTCAACATCAATTTCATCGACTTGCTCAATAGAGTAATGTGTTCTCTCGCTGTCTTTAACAGCTTCAATATACTCACGGCTGTCGTAAATCAACTCCGAGGCAATCGCAGTTTCGGGTCTTTGGTTTTCTGTTAAGAGTTCTCTTTCCAATGCCGCATTAATAAGTGCACTTTTACCTGCACTGAAAGCACCGACAAAAAGCAGCCTTAACTTAAAACCGTTCATATTATCTTTCAAACACTGCGTTCTTTCCGAAAGTGTTTTGAGTTCATACTTATCGGAAATTTCTTCTAACGTATTGGAGTAATCATAATAAATGTGTTCCATATATACCTCCTTAAATTCACGGACAATATCCGTATGAAAAATATGAAGTGACTTTTTTAATTGTGGCTTTTTACAAACTAAAATCACAAAAGAGCAAACTATTTACAACTTTTTATGTAAATCATAACAATATAATATCACATTTTCACATATCTTGTCAATACTTATCGACTATTTAATTTACGCTCTATAAGTCGTTGAACTGCATAATAAAAACCTTTAGATTAATAATATAGAAAATAAAACTAAAGGAAGAGTCGATATGCAAACAGAACGAGAAAAAATTTCTTATAAAATCGGCGAAAGAATAAGAGAATTTCGTGTCGGCAAAAATCTAAGTCAGGAATCATTGGCACTTGCCTCCGAAATACACCCTGCATATCTTGGAAGAGTGGAGCGTGGTGAAAAATGCCCTACAATCGATACACTTTATAAGATAGCTCAGGGGTTAAAAATACCGCTTTCCCAACTGCTCAATGTTACCGCCGAAATCAAGCCCTCTCATTCCGAAGCCATACACCGCATTGAAAAAGCAATATACAGCTTATCGGAACAAGAAGCCGTTGAAATAGCAGATATAATAGAACGTCTTATTGCGTTCAAGAAAATTTCTCCCTGATTTCATCTTCCGTAAGTTCGGGGTCTAAACCAAACACTTCATATAATCTTACAAGGAGAAAAGCGTTATCGGGAATATTTTTCAGCGCTGCCGCTTTTTCATGTTCTCCAATCTTATCAAGAAAAATCTCCAGTTCACCTGTGAAATAGCTGCTCAAAAGTTCATCAAGGCATAAATTCCGCATAAGTCCGTCTAATGTTTGCACAAACTTTCCGTTCATTCTCATTATTATCATAATAAAATCCTCCCTTATTATAATAATAACGACAAATTATACACACGCAAATGCAAAACGGTTACCGAAATTTTTTATTTTTCGGTAACCGTTTTATATTGCAATTTTCTTGCCGAATCAACAAGTAATCTGCGGTTGTATTCCTCCATATAATCATAAAGGTAAAGCTGTGCTAATATTAACGCTCTTTTGCGGTCGCTGCAATGTGCATATATATTCGCCTGTTCATAAAGTCTTTCGGCATATTTCGATATATCCTCGCCGTTTTGCATAGCATTCACAAACTCGCTCAGGTATTCGTCATTTTCGAGTTCATTTTCATACGCAATTTCAAGTACGGGATTTTTATCTGTAAAATCGGATATGTCATCAAATTCGGGGGTTATCAATATTGTATTGGAAAGATAGTCGATAATCTGATTAAGGCTCATTGGAATATAATCGACAGGCTCGCAGTTATCGAAAAACCATTCGGTGAGATTGCTTGTATTAGTCATGCAGTAATCTGTAAATTCGACGTCAATCTCATCTTCATAACTTTCTCGTAGTTGACCGTATAATTCAAGATACGATTGGTATGTGTCAAAATTTTTGCCGTTATCCCTATATATTTTATACTCCTGATATTCAAAAATTTTCGGAATATTCGGAATATAATTCTTACGTTCAGCCATCATTTTATGCTTGCGTGATAAAACAGTAAAATAGATGTACGGCTTAATTTGACAGTATACCTCACTTGCATTTACTTGACGTACCAGTTCGCCTATATTTTCAAGAATAATATTGCTGTGTCGGTATTTATATAAAAAGGTATTTTCAACAGCCATTTGATAAAGAATAACTTGTTCTTCACGATCTGTTTCGGTCATAACATTTTTTGACTTGTATTTTTTTAGTTCCAAAAATCTTTTTTGATATTCTGGTTCTTTTTTTATAAGTTCTGTCAACAGTTCAATTCTGTCCGCTTGGTCAAGCCACAAGTGGATTTTCTGTTCGTCATCTGAGATGTTTCCGAATAAAAGTCCGTTTTCGGAGAGCAACGCTGTATATATAAATATTGTATCATTATCTATATCTTTATCGAGCAATGTTACAACATCATAACAAATTTTGCTGATATTAAAAGTATCAATTTCTTTATTTTTAAGTATTTGAAAAAATCTTTCTCGAAATTGGTTGGCTTTACCCAATACCTGTTCAAATGTAAAACCGTATTCCGAAAGAATTTCTTCGATTGGCTTGTATGAATCTGCGGCTTCATTTATAAGATCCTCTATTTCTTCATACTCGGTTTTCATTGTAAATACCTCCTTAACGTTAATATAATTGTCTGCTATTTTTTTAGACTTGTCAATATGTCAAAACATAAAAATTTTCTAATCAGGTAGATTGTTTCATAAATTTGTGATATGATAAAATAAATAACATTCTGAAATTCATTTCAGACAAGGAGAAAATAATGACAGATAATAATTTTCTTAGCCAATATACAAACACCGATGATATTTTACAAGATATGAAAGAAATTATCAATGTATCTCGCAGCAATGCCTATCAAGCTGTAAATTTTGCACTCATTCACAGAAACTGGCTGCTTGGTCGCAGAATTGCAGAGGAAGAGTTAAAAGGTGAATCTCGTGCCGAATATGGATTGGAGATTATAAAAAAACTTTCAAAGGAATTGACCGATGAATACGGAAGAGGATTTGCAAAATCAAATCTTTATAGCTTTTATTCGTTTTATAAAACCTTTCCTGAGATTTTCCAAACAGCGTCCGGAAAATCTGTATCATTACTTTCATGGAGTCACTATTTGACATTACTTCGTGTAAAAGATGAGAAAGCCAGATTATGGTATGCCAAAGAAGCATTTAATCAAACTTGGGCTGTACGCACACTCCAACGCAATATTGATTCACAGTACTATTATCGACTTTTGTCATCACAAAACACAGAACCAGTAGAAAAAGAAATGAAGCAACTCACAGCTGATTATCAACATGATAAATTGGAGTACTTGAAAAATCCGATTGTTGCGGAGTTTCTTGGTCTGTCTTCCAATATTGATATGACAGAAACACAGCTTGAATCCGCTATATTATCCAATTTACAGAAATTCCTGATGGAACTTGGAAAAGGATATGCGTTTGTTGCCCGACAACAGCATATTCATACCGAAAAGCAGGATTATTATATTGATCTTGTATTTTACAACTATATTCTAAAATGCTTTGTACTAATTGACTTAAAGACCGGAAAAATTACACATCAAGACGTTGGACAAATGGATATGTATATCCGAATGTACGATGAACTAAAAAGAAGTGAAGGCGACAATCCTACACTGGGAATTGTATTGTGCTCTGAAACAGATGAGGATATTGCCCGATATTCTGTAATGCATGGAAGCGAACAGCTTTTTGCTTCAAAGTATAAACTTTATTTGCCTACAGAAGACGAACTGCGAGCAGAGATAGAAACTCAAAAAGCAATTTTCTATTTGCAGCAAAAAGACCGTGAGGAATAAACCGGAAAATATTTTTAGGACAGTCGAATTAGACTGTCCGCTCTTTTGTGATTGATTTGTTAATTCTATTTTATCACACAAAAGAAAAAATGACAAGTTTGTATTGAATTAACCAATTATTTCATAGATTTTTTACTTATCTGAATTACTACGATAATTGAAAAAAATTTTGAGATTTCTATTGAAATTTTAAAACACAAATGATATAATATCTGTTATAAATTTTAAAAAGAATTTGAGTTGATTGGAATATGCTTAAAAAAATCCAAATACATGATTATAAATCAATAGGTGATATTATTTTTGATTTTTCATCAAAGAAAAATAATATCGTGTGTCTTCTTGGTAAAAATGGTGCAGGAAAATCCAATATATTGAAATCAATATATTATTTTTTTGATTATCTTGACAAGAATTACTCGGATATTCCAATACATGATACTGTCAATCCGTACAAACAAAAAACAACTATTTCAATTACTTTTGATTTAAGTAGTCTAAGATCTAAAGCACTTAAGAACGATAGGCTAAAAGAACATTTTGATAAATTAAATTACTATATAAAAGAAAATTTGTTAAAAGATGGGAATTTAGCGGGCTTTACTAATCTAATATCAGATTCATACGATATTATAGAGTTGAGAATGACTCAGTTTAAAGACGGAAAAATCAATTGGAATGTTGAAGATATTAGGATAAGAAAAATAATAAAATCTTTATTTCCCATTTATTTTATAGATACCCGTAATCTTGATATTTTTACATGGGATAAAATATGGCAGGTTATTAGTGATTTGGTATCTTCTACTCCAAAAATAGAAGAAAATAATATAGAACAACTATTAAATAATACATTCGGTAAGATTTATGGACGTAAATACACAGAAAGTGCTGAAATAATATCAACTATACTCAAAACTAATCATATAACATTTGACAAGTATCATTTTGATACCAGATTTAAGTCTGCTCTCTCTATGAGATTTGGAGGCACAGATTTTTTATATAATGATAAAAAATTGGATTTCTATTCTGACGGTACAAATTCACACCAGTATCTTACTCTCTTTATCAGCATTGTATCTGAAATTTCAAAAAAAAGCTGTAAATTTCCAATTGTATTAATTGATGAGCCAGAAATAGGATTACACTCTTCTTTTATTACGGAGTTTGTTGAATGTTTACATCAAAGAATAACAAATAATGCTTTGTTATTGATGAATACCCACTCCCCACAGCTTATAGCTGAACTTGTTTACTGTAAATCAAACTTTTCTCTATATCATGTATACACAAACAGATTGCATTCATACATTAGTAAAATGAATACAAAAATGCTTACAGAACGCACTCGCCGTGTTACATTAAAAGAAACCAATTGCTATTTTTATGATTATATAGTATATGTTGAAGGGGAAACAGAAATACAGTTATTTCATAATAAAAACATAAGAAATATGTTTTCTAAAATATCCAAGATTTTTTTCTACTCTTTTGACGGCAATGAGAAAGATTTAAAAGCAGCTTCAATAGAGCAATTAAATTTGGGGACACAATACAAACTGCTTGTTGATATAGACAAAATAATTAAATATCAACAAGAAAATGATAGTTCTAAACATAACTACAAAAAATTCAAACTGAATCCTGATTATTTAATTAATCCCCTATATAAAGAAACAAAGATGCAACAAAACAAATTTAATTTTTTTAATGTATCATCCTTAGATTTAGTCGCACTGAAAAAAAGCATAGATAAGTTATTAAAAAAGGAATATAGCTATAATGCAGATAAGAATTATTTTGCAAGCAATAATTTTAATGATTTAATGCAAAACATCAGATTATATTGCATTAAATACAATGTAATTGTAAATTGGTCTACCATAGAAGGCGATCTGATTACTTATGAAAATATCGACAAATTTTTGAGATTTGTCGATTTAAAAGAGATAAATAATTGTGAACAGCATAGTGAAATCTGCAAATTGGACGATATTAAAGAAAAAACAGTTTTGGTTCTGTTAGAGATGAATGGCAGAACAGAAAAACAAGAAAAACCAAATAAAACTCCTTTACCGAATTCTTTATCAAAAATAAAAAAACTACAAAGCGGTATAATGGGCGGAAAAACCTCAGGCTGGGTTGATGACTGGTTAAATTACTACTTTGAAAATTACATAAACACTTTAGAAGATGAAAAGCAAAAAAGAAATCAATTTAAAACAGACTTTCCATTCTTATATGATACTTTACAAATTCTTGAAAATATGGTAGAATAGCACTGTGAGTAGAAATTTGTATAAAAGGCATTTTATACTACCTTGTGACATTCGGTATTAGCTCCAAAAAAGCAACTACATAAGAAGACTCCAAGGATTTTGTAATTACTATTTTTTACGATTCCATACTAGAATGCCTACATTCAAGTATATTTTACGCTACGCGGTATCCAGAGAAGTACTCACAGTTGTTTAATGAGAGAACATTTCTGTTCTCTCATTTGCTTTAAAAACAATCCTATGTCAGCTTTAGTATAAATACTGATACATAAATTTTTATATAAAGGATAAATTATGAACAAGTGGAAAATTCAAAGCAAAGTTAATTTTTTAGAACTATTGTCAGTTGACGAAAATGAATTAGATACTATACTTGAAGAAAAGAAAAAAACATATTATAGTCATTACAAGAATAAAAAAGATGGTCAACGTTTGATATATTCTATGGAGACTTCATCAAAACTCTACTTGCTGCAAAAACAGTTACACAGTAAATTCTTTTGTGATATTTACTTTCCAAGTTGTGTTTATGGCTTTATTAAAAACAAATGTTATATCGACTTTTTAACACCTCACTGTTCTATGTTTAAAACCAAATACTTTTTGCGGTTGGATATTAAGAACTTTTTTGATTCAATAACAGTTGAGGATGTAAGAGAATGCTTTGAGAATTACATTGAACAAGACTGCAAAGCTGAAGAACACGATTATATTCAAAAAAAACTAATAGAAATCACCACTTATAAAGAACAATTTGTTCAAGGAGCAGTAACCTCTCCAACAATATCAAATCTTGTTTTCAGGAAATGCGATATACGTATTGAAAAATACTGTGAAACACTCAATGTTACATATACACGCTATGCCGACGACTTGTTATTTTCATCAAATAAGAATATTATTCATAGCAGTCGTTTTATTAGAGCAATTCAAACAATAATAAAAGATAGGAATTTCAAAATTAATACAAATAAAACTATAAAAGCAAAAAATGAAATATCTCTTGGTGGTTATGTTATAAGTGATCACGTTCGTTTTTCCCGAAAAAAAATGAAAAATATAAATAAATTGATTTATGATATGAATTCAAAATCTCAGACACAACTAACCAAAGAAGAAAAATATACACTTAGAAATCAATTTGCAGGTTATCGTGCATTACTTATACAGATGTACAAGTACACTACTGATGATTATGAAAAAAAGAAATTATCATCCAAAATTAACACTATAGAAGATATTATAAGCAAAAAGTTTTAGCTATAAAATTAGTATTATCATCTAAAAAAAGTGCAGAATTAATTTCTGCACTTTTTACAGTTATTAAAATTCTTTATGTATATATTTGTTTGCAAATAGCATTAAAAAATTTAAAATTAGCTAAATACACAAAAATTAGATAAATTTCACCGCAATTTGCACAATTGTAATTTTGCTATAGCTATGCTATAATAATATTAATTATAAAAAATGTAAACACAGAACAGGAGGAGTCCCTTTGGAGGAACTCATTCAGTTAAAAAAATTTCCGGTAAAAGACGTTCTTGCAAAACTCCTGCAAGACAAGACCACCGGAAAAAACATAATATTCGCCACCGACACATACCGATTTTACGGATCGGGTTATTCCGACACAGACGAGATAACTCCCGAAGCATTGAACGGTTTCGGTGCAGCGGAAATTCAGCCCCGTGTTCTGAAAACATCGGAACAGCAGTCGGAGCGAACACGCAAGAAAGCCGAAGTTTTCTCTCCAACATGGATAGTCCGTAAAATGAACGACCACTGCGACAGCGTGTGGCAAGAGGAAAACAATTCCGATGAATGGCAAAAATACGTGCAGCTTCGTGTACTTGAAATAACCTGCGGCGAAGCACCTTTTCTTGCAACAAGGTACGATATGACGACAGGCGAACTTATGCCAACCGCACAACGCACGGGAATGCTCGACCGAAAACTTCAAACAATAAATGCTCATGCCGCTGATGAAAAGGAGTGGCTTAAATGGACATACAAAGCGTATCAAAGCACTTACGGCTATGAATATCAGGGCGACAGTCTGCTGATTGCTCGTGTGAATCTTCTTGTTACTTTCTGCGAATATTATGAGGAAAAATTTCAAAAGCAGCCGGAAAAGAGCGAGCTTTCAAAAATAACAAATATCATAGCTTGGAACATATGGCAAATGGACGGATTAAAGGACACCGTGCCGCTTGGAATGCCGGGCGAAAAATTTCCGCAGCTCAGTTTGTTTGACGATGAACCGGAAAAGCCGCCGGAGGACGACTGCAAGATTTACGATTGGAGAAGTAAAAAAACGTTATTATTTAGAGAAATAAAGGAGGTAGATACTAAAATGAAGTTTGATTTTATTCTCGGTAATCCACCTTATCAACAAGAATCAAGGGGGGCTAATGAAAATGACACTCCTATTTATCATTATTTTTATAATTCCTCATTTGAAATTTCAGATAAAGTAGAATTGATAACACCTGCGAGATTTCTCTTCAATGCCGGAGGTACACCTAAAGCATGGAATCAGCAAATGTTAGAAGATAAACATTTTAAAGTTCTTTCATATGAAGCTGATTCATCAAAAGTTTTTGATAATGTAGATATTAAAGGCGGTGTGGCAATTACATATCGTGATACAACAAAAAATTTTGGTGCTATTGAGGTGTTTACAGCATATAATGAACTTAATTCAATAAAAAACAAGGTGGATTCTATCTCATCGAAAAGTTTATCAGATGTTATTACCAATCGTGGTATTTATCGCTATTCAGATAAAGCATACGAAGAACAACCAGAAGAAATGGCTAAAACGGCTGATAGACGAATTGCACCAAGTTCATTTGAAAGAATGCCACTGCTTTTTACTGAAAAAAAACCGAATGATGGAAATGAATATATTCAAATTTATGGAAACTTAGGTAAAGAACGTGTATATAGATGGTTTAGAAAAGACTACGTAAAAGAAGTAGAAAATCTATATAAATACAAGGTTATGGTTCCAAAAGCAAATGGCTCAGGAGCAATAGGAGAAGTATTAAGTACGCCGTTAATCGGCGTGCCGTTAATCGGCTTTACAGAAACTTATATTTCTATCGGTGAAACATATTCACTTAAAGAAGCGGAGTCAACTCTAAAGTATATAAAAACAAAATTTGCACGCACTATGTTAGGCATTCTCAAAGTAACTCAAAATAATGCAAAACCTACATGGGCTAAAGTTCCTATGCAAGACTTTACCCAAAACTCCGACATTGACTGGAGCGTTAGCATTGCCGAAATCGACAAGCAGCTTTACAAGAAGTACAACCTTTCACAAGAGGAAATTGACTTTATCGAAACGCACGTAAAGGAGATGGAGTAATGAGCGTTGAATTTAAAACCACCAAACACGTAGTTCCCAAATGTTACGCTTATACCACTCCGACCGTTGCCGATAACCTCGGCTGGGTAAAGATTGGCTACACCGAACAGGACGACGTTGAAAAGAGAATTGCTCAACAGCTGCAAACGGCTCACGTGCCGCATAAAACAGAATGGTCTGATGTTGCGGTGTTTTCCGACGGCGTAACAGGTTTTCGTGACGATGATTTTCATGCGTACCTTGCCAAAATGGGTATCGAACGCATGAAGCCGCTGCCCGGCGATAAAAAGCCGCCCGAATGGTTTAAAACCACAGGTGACGAGTCTTTTTTGCTCTATCAGAAATTTCGCCGTGATAAGGGACTTTTGAAAACTAATGGTGTTGCTATCCCCTATACGCTCAGAGCGGAACAGGAAGAAGCGGCAGCACGCACAGCGGATTATTTTGAGAAAAACTATAAAGGTGAATTTCTTTGGAATGCAAAACCCCGATTCGGAAAAACACTCGCCGCCTACGACCTTTGCAAGCGTATGGCAGAGAAAAACCGCCCGAAAGCGATAAATGTTCTTATCGTCACAAACCGTCCGGCTATCGCAAATTCTTGGTATTCGGACTATGTGAAGTTTTTGGGACAGGATTCCGGATTTTATTTCATCAGTGAAACGGATTCGCTTAAAGGTAAGCCGTTTGTTTTGAGCAGAGATGATTTTTTTGCACTGCTTGAAAGCGGAGATTTTACACAAACGCAGGGTGTTATCGAATTTTTAAGCTTGCAGGATTTGAAAGGCTCAATTCATTTCGGCGGCAAATACAACAAGCTTGAAAATATAAAGCATACCGACTGGGATTTGCTTATCATTGACGAAGCTCACGAGGGTATCGACACATATAAAACAGACGTTGCTTTTGATAAAATCAGACGCAGTGCAACGCTGCATTTGTCCGGCACACCGTTCAAAGCACTTGCTAACGATAAGTTCCCCGAAGAAGCTATTTTCAACTGGACATATGCCGACGAACAGCAGGCAAAACGTGACTGGAACGACCCCGAAAACGAAAACCCTTACAGCACACTACCCAAATTGAATTTATTTACATATAAAATGTCTGATATTATTCGTAACGAGGTATCAAAGGGCATTGAAATTGACGGCGAAACGGTTGATTTTGCATTTGATTTAAACGAATTTTTCTCGGTGAACGAAAGCGGAAAGTTTATTCACGATGATTCCGTAGATAAATTTCTTGATGCACTCACAACACAGAAGAAATTTCCTTTCTCAACGGAAGAACTCCGACTTGAACTAAGGCATACATTTTGGCTTCTCAACCGTGTTGACAGCGTTAATGCACTCGCAAAGAAACTTGCTAAACATAAGGTTTTTAAGGACTATAAAATTGTAGTTGCCGCAGGAAACGAAAAATCGGACGAAGATATTCAAAACAGAAAATCATTCGACAAGGTGCGTAATGCTATAGAACACAACGAAAAGACAATAACTCTTTCGGTAGGTCAGCTTACTACGGGTGTTACTATCCCCGAATGGACAGCGGTGCTTATGCTGAGTAACATAAAATCTCCGGCACTCTATATGCAGGCAGCTTTCAGGGCACAAAATCCGTTTATGTTCCGCTACGGTTCGGAATGTCACAGAAAAGAAAATGCGTATGTTTTCGACTTTGACCCGGCAAGAACGCTGACTATTTTCGAGCAGTTCGCAAATGATTTATCGGCAGGCACATCGGGCAGCAAAGGCGACAGCGAAACAAGGAAAAGCAATGTCCGTGAACTTCTGAATTTCTTTCCCGTTATCGGCGAGGACGAACACGGCGAAATGACTGAACTTGATGCGGAACAGGTTCTTGTTATCCCACGCAAGATTTATTCGCAGGAAGTTGTCCGCAGAGGATTTATGTGTGATTTTCTGTTCCAGAATATATCGAATATTTTCCGTGCCCCACAGGAAATCATTGATATTATTCAATCGTTCACACCCGTGCAAGAGCCTAAGAAATCGAGAGAACCCATTAACACCGACGAGGTGAAAAACATTGACGAATCGGGAAATATTGAAATTGAAGATGAATATGTAATCGGTACAGCAAAGGATATTTTCGGAGATAAGATTTTTGCAAAAGCCGATGAAACGGTTCAGGAGATTTTTGAACAGCCCGGAAACGCTACACCACAAGAAGCAGCGGATTATCTAAAAAAGAAACTTCACGAAGTTGCCGTTGCTCCAATAGTTGAACAGGCTAAAGAGGAAATTGACACGGATATGAAAAAATCCGAAAAAAAGCGGCTTGAAAGCGATTTACAAAAACAGATTGACGGCAAGGTTGACCGCACAATCGGAAGTTTTGAAATCAAGCAAAACGAGATTGAGCAGGAACGCCGTGAAGCACTTGACAACCGCTTTGAAACCGGAAAGACTGTAGAAGAGATTCACGAAGAATTTAACGAGAAACAGCAGGAAGCACAAGAAGAATTGCAGGAACAACTCACCGCCACTGTTACAGAGTTTGTAAAACAGGCTCAGGAAGAAACTGTAAGAACAGTTGAACAGAAAAAAGAGGAACGCAAAAAGGAAAGTATCGAAGACAAGGTACGTGACCACTTGCGAGGATTTTCGAGAACTATTCCGTCATTCCTTATGGCTTACGGAAATGACGACACCACGCTTGCAAACTTTGACAAGATAATTCCTGCCGAAGTATTTCTTGAAGTTACGGGTATTTCAATTGACGAATTTCTCTTAATGCGTGACGGAGCGGACTACAAAGACGACGATGGAAACATTCAACATTATCAGGGTAATCTTTTCAACTCCGTTGTATTTGATGATTCTGTTCGTGAGTTTATGAAAAAACGCAGGGCACTTGCAAACTACTTTGACGAGTCGCAGGAGGAAGATATTTTCGACTATATTCCACCGCAGAAGACAAACCAGATTTTCACTCCGAAAAACATAGTGAAAAAAATGGTTGATATGCTCGAAGAGGAAAACCCCGGCTGCTTTGACGACCCAAATAACACATTTGCAGACCTATATATGAAATCCGGATTGTACATAGCGGAAATAGTCAAGCGACTTTTCAACAGCTACGGTATGAGAATGGCTTTTACAAACAGAACTGAACGCTTACAGCATATATTTGAAAAGCAAGTTTACGGACTTGCACCGACTGAGATTATTTATCAGATAGCAGTTAATTTCATTCTCGGATTCGCCGAAGACGGCAGAATTACAAAGCACAATTTCCGACAAGTAGACGCTCTCCCGTATGCGAAGGACGGCACGCTTGAACAGAAACTTGATGAGATTTTCAAATGATTTAATAATATCTAATTATAAAGATTAAATGGTTACCGAATTTCGGTAACCATTTTTCTATTATACAAATCAGACAGCCGTATATCTAATTAATAACTATTCAAATTCTATTTTGCTTTTAATTGTAATTTTGAAAAATCAATCACTTTAGGCATAGCCAGTGTCCCTTCCGGTAAATCAAATAAAAACTCAATATCTTCAGCATTAATACTTAATCCATAGGAATCAGAAAGCTCCGCCATAAATTCACGTGGAGTAAAAATTTTTTCTTGCAAAAGCATAATTATAGACAATTTTAAAAGTGCAGGACTTGCAGTAATTAAAATATCATCAAGAGGTTCTTCTTTCCTTATGCCACGTTTTTGCATAGTACGCATAAGCACTTGATATTCTTCCGATGTCATAACTCCTAACTTCTCAGCTCTGCGTATCATTGCCGCAATAGATACTTTCCATTTCTTCTTTAACTGTTTATAGTAAGGTAATGTTTGCGGACCACTTTCAGCATCTCTCCTAAATGATTCTTCAGGGAGAAGAAATGCCGCTGCAAATTCATTAGCTTGCCGTTCTCTTTCCTTAAATTCTTGCTTGGAAAGTTCCTCTATATCCTCGCTCCAATCATGTAAACAAATATGTCCTAATTCATGTGCTACATCAAAATGAATGCGTGCAGCAGATGTTTTATTATTAGAATACGCAATTAAATATGTTTGTGTATCCTCTGTTTCAACAAAACGACTAAAAGCATCAACATCATCAGTACTTGTACTAAATGAAGTAACTAAAATTCCATGCTGTTCAACTAGCGATACAATATTGTCAATAGGTTCTTGACCCAGATTCCATTTTTCTCGCAGCAAATTTGCAGCACATTCCGGAGAAATATCATCCGAAAAGGTTAATGGTGTATATTCCGGAAATTCAACATAATCCTGTAAAAAAGAATAAACATGTGCCAGAATATCTATTTTCACTACTTGCTCATTTCGATATTTCTTATTAGTAGTAAGTAAGGAACGAAAATATACTGTTCCCGTTGCATTCGGTACCGTTTCTTCATAGAAAAAAGCAATAGGGAAATTCAATACTTTTGATATTCTTTCCACAATAGCTTTATCGGCTGGCTGGCTTTTTGAAATTTCGTACATTGACAAAGTTTGCCTTTGGCAGCCGACTTTCTCTCCCAATTCCGCCACCGTCAAACCTCTATAAATTCTAGCTTTTTTTAGTCTCTCTCCATTAAATCGTGTTGTCATTTATTCATCCTCGAACTTTCTATAAAATAGTTTTCCGCTTTGTTCTTGTATATATTTATTTGCTTTATTTAAAAAATAGTATTAAATATTCTTATATAAATATATAAAGAACACAAAACCATTTAACCTTCTTGAATTTTCTCAATTTCAACAACCTTTGGAGTGGGTTTATTCTTCTGACGTTCCAAAGCCTTTGGTTTCAATTTTAGACCCCTAGTAGGATTATTGGCTGGACTTTCAGAATGCTCAACTTTTGCCGTTACTATTGCTTCTTCTTTATAAATGTAACCAGACCAATCTTGCTGAAAAGCAATTTCAAGCTCGGATGTCAACATTACCGCACGGATACTTATTAAATCACTTCCAATAGTATCAAATAAAACTAACACATGATTTCTGATAAGATCAGCATGATCTCTTAGATCATTTAACAATATATTTACTTTTTCTGCTAGTATATCTTCGTCAGAAAAAGCGTTAGGATCCAAAATACTCAGCTGATGATTCTGTGCAATTAGGCTAGAATTAAAATTCTTTGTAAGAATATCTAAGTAATGCATCCTTTTACGTTTTCTTTGCTTTTTACAAATGTCAATAAACCGATTCTCTCTCATAAATGTAAAGATATTCTGAGTTGTTTTTTCGTAAACGATTACCATATTCCAACAGCCTCGTTTTGATTCTGTAGTAATACAATCTGTAACCTCAAGTTGATCAATAAGATTTCGGTTGATGTAGTCCCATGTTCTAAATGGGATACTGTTCATAGTATGAAATTTATTAATATTCTTATCTTCTTGTATGTCATTTCCAACAGCTTCTTCTACACAGCTAACCATAGTTTTTATTATTTCCTCTGGTATTAAAAGTTTTTCCATAACAACAAAACACTCCTAAAAAGCTTCTTGTCATAATTATAGGCTTTTTTATAAAAAATGTCAAGACGTTTTTTCAAAAATTTTTTTATTTTTGAATGGCTGTAATTTTGAATCCCGAAGCACAAACTTCGGGATTCAAAGCAGTATTTTTCTATAAAAACTTCAATTATCTCAATATTCTTCTACCAACAACATTGTTATATATTCAACATCATCAATCACAAAAGCCTTGCATTCAATAGTAGATTCCACAGGAATATAATACTCCACCTTGCCCTCCGGCTGCTCCTGCTCGTGAGTGATGTGCAGAACCTTAATACCGTCTTTCTTAATTGTGTCCAACGTCATTACTTGTAACCAGTCAAGCTCCTCCACTTTACCTCTCATCACTTCAATACTCTGAAACAAAATAAGCTGAATATCAATTGGCAGAGTATTATTAATACCTCGTGTAATGTATCTCTTACCATTAAACTTATAACCCATATCACACCTCAAAAATACTCACTCATACAAATCCTAGCTTCTTCGACACACTGTCGCATAAAGTCGCTGTCATACAACATACACTCGATTTCCTCGTCGTCATAACCCATTTCGTACAGCAAAATCAAATCGTCCTGCGACATACCAAATGAATTGCAAACATCAAACAGCTCTCCCTGTCTGCCATAACAACCGTAATCGGAGAGCATTTCAAATTCGTTACAGCGAGATTCCGGAACAAAGCAGCCCCTTTCAATCTTTCCTGTTTCGTCAATGCGGATAATCTCTCCCTCACTGACATTAACAATTTCAAACGGTTGGTTTCTGAGAAAACATCTCTTCAACGCTTTCAGCATTATCTCATATGTTGAAACGTACACATACAAACCAAGCTTCTTAAAATGCAGCAGACAAAGCGGATTTTCACCTTTAGAGATATACAGCGTATTATCCTCGTTCAGCATTGTAAACACAAATGTACCGTAGACTATCTCCGACATTTTTGCAATGCTTTGAAAGTTAAGACTGCCGTATTTCTCAAGAAGTTTCACCGCAACATAGCTGTCGGTTTCAATAAACGATTTCGGTAGCTGCTCATACTCTTCAAGA